>NZ_VZRA01000004.1 GCF_008802355.1 Oryzomonas sagensis
CCCTTGCGCAGGGACAGGAGGATGAACTCCAGAAACTTCTTGGGGATGTTCCCGGCCTTGGCCAGGTCGGAAATCAATACCGGCTGGGAGGCGGGCTGCCCGGCCAGATGATAGAGCGCCTTGAGCGCGTATTTGGTCTTTTTCGATATCATATCTAGTTGAACTATAGATAAAATAAATATACCCCGACGTCAAGGACTTTTTTTACCTCATCTCTACCCGATATGGGAAAATGCCATGGGGCGCGACCCAGCTCGAAGGCTGGCAGGTTTTTCTCATGGTGCGAGTGGGCAGGCGGACATGGGGGCTTCTCCTGAATTGCTGGTGTTTTCCGTTCATGCCGTGCCAGCGTGTCGGGAACTGAAGCCGTCAGAGCCCCTTGGCCAGTGCGGCAACCCGGTCCGTGCGCTCCCAGGGGAGGTCCAGGTCGGTGCGGCCGAAATGGCCGTAGGCCGCGGTCTGGCGGTAGATCGGCCGCCGCAGGTCGAGCTGTTCGATGATGGCTGCCGGACGCAGATCGAACTGGCGGTTGATGAGCTCCGCGAGCTTGTCGTCGGAGAGCTTCCCGGTACCGAAGGTTTCCACGAAGACCGCCACCGGCCGCGCCACGCCGATGGCATAGGCGATCTGAATCTCCACGCGCTTGGCCAGATCGGCGGCAACGATATTCTTGGCCACATAACGTGCTGCGTAGGCGCCCGAACGGTCGACCTTGGTGGGGTCCTTGCCGGAAAAAGCGCCGCCGCCGTGGCGAGCCACGCCTCCGTAGGTATCGACGATAATCTTGCGGCCGGTCAGGCCTGCGTCGCCGTGGGGACCGCCGACCACAAAGCGTCCGGTGGGGTTGATGAAGTAGCGGGTCGTATCGTCCAACAGCCCTTCCGGGATGACGGGCTTGACCACCTTGGCGATGATGTCCTGCCGGATTTGCTCCAGTTCAACGTCGGGATTGTGCTGGGCCGAGATGACCACCGTGTCGATACGCACCGGCTTGCCGTCCTCGAACTGCACCGTGACCTGGCTCTTGCCGTCCGGCCGCAGGTAGGGGATGTCGCCCGATTTCCTGGCGCTTGCCAGCCTGCGGGTCAGGCCGTGGGCCAGGGCGATGCTGGTGGGCAGGTATGCCTCGGTTTCGTCCGTGGCGTAGCCGAAAACCATGCCCTGGTCGCCGGCTCCCACCGAATCAAGGTAGCCGTCGTGACTGCTGCCGCTGCGGTGCTCAAGGGCGGTGTCGACACCCTGGGCGATGTCGGGCGACTGCTGATCCAGGGATACCAGAATCGCACTGTGCTCAGAATCCAGCCCCAGTTCGGCGCTGGTGTAACCGACGTCGGCGATGGTGTCCCGCGCCACCCGTACCGCGTTGATCTGGCCGGATGAGGATGTCTCGCCGATGATCACCACTAAGCCGGTGGTGACGCTCGTTTCGCAGGCAACACGGGCAAGCGGGTCCTTCTCGAGCAAGGCGTCCAGTACCGCGTCGGATATCTGGTCGGCAAGCTTGTCGGGATGCCCTTCGGTGACCGACTCTGAGGTAAACAGGTGGTTTTTCGCAGCCATGGCTGTGTGCTCCTTTCAGGTTTGAAATCCGGTTCTTGGAATGGTCAAAAACGAAAAAAAGGCCGGGGGATACATCCCCCGGCCTCCAGTGTGTCTGGTCAGCAAGTTCATGTTTTTTTGCCTGATTTGTTGTCCTGCTGAAAAGGTCGCTATCTTTTCGGGGTGCCTCCGGGAAAGAACAGCAAAACCTCTTTGTATGACAAGGGCCCTGGCGTCCGGTTTTCCGGTTGGCCTCCACCTCGCCTCGGTGGATACGGTTTGTTAAAACTGCAAGAACATATTTAATCTGTATTTTTTATAGATTATTATTCCGTCTCTGCGAGGCTGTCAATAAAAAAATGGGATTGTTGCCAAAAAAAGGTGATGTTTGGTACAGGCCGAGCGGTTATTTTCGGTCCATAAGAGAGGCGGTTTGCCCATAATTTGGACTATTGACGTATGCATAATTCAGATGCAATGTTTAAAGCCTATTGAAAATTAAATATATATTTTGTGCTGCTTCATGCGGGATCAATCTGCATTTCTAACGCTGATAAAACAAAAAACGGCAAAGCGGCAACAGTAGCTGTGGATAACAGACAACGACTTAGCTTTGTTGAGCTAAGTCGTTGTAATTATTGGCGCGCTCGGTAATAATGAAAAACAGTACCGGGGGATATGTCTTGACATCAGCCGGATATAGCTGCTCATTGGTCTATTTGAAGTCCGGTTGTATTTTAGTGTATATGGTTCGAGTTCGGCTTTGTCCCAAGTATGGACAAATCTAGGCGCTCATAATAACGCCAGGGAGCGATGCCGCGGCAGAGAAAAATATGGAAATCATACGCTGATGCCATAATGGGCTTTAGCACATTCAGGACACACGCCGTGACTGAACATTGCATCAGAATGTTCGGTTATATATTTCTCCAACTGTTCCCAGTTTTGTTGCTCAGTACGAATTTTTTTGCAGTGGCTGCAAATAGAAATGATTCCTTCAAGCCGTTTTATTCTTAACATTGCGGCAATAAGTTCCTCGTTCTGTTGACGCATCTCCTCGCCATATCGTTGCGCCTCGGCATGGAGTAATGTGGTTACATTGCTTTTTAACATCATATAAGCCGAAGTTACCGTGGTCAGCGTAAAGCAGATGGCCAGTATCAGCGCAATTATCAATTCTTTACGCCATGCCGACAAATAGTCACTGGGGGCAATGGTGGAGAAGACATAGAAAGAATAGTTGGTAGCTTTGCGGAACGTTACCATCCGTTCCTTTTTATCACGTGCAAATACGGTCTTATAGGTTGCGGTAATTGGATTCGCTCGGATCATGTCACGCGTTTTTTTTGATATCACGTCAGAACCAATTTGGCTTCCCGGCTCCTCCCCCTTCGGCTGTAGGGCAACAAGCTTAAAATCCGGATCGCGAATTCCCATAGCCCCATTCTTACCAATGTCGATTTGCGAAAATAGTTTATCAAAATAGTTAACATCGAACATTCCAAGGACTATTCCAGCAAAAGAACCGTCCGGATTGTTAATGCGTTTGGCTATGGTAAGATTCCATTTGCCAGATATCCGTCCTTGTATCAGTTTGGATACAGCATGCTTTTGATGTGAATTTTCGCGCAACTGTCGGAAATAGTCCCGATCGCTGACATTTATTGGCTTGCCATCAGGTATGTCTGTGCCATAAAGCAAATTTCCCTGTATGTCAGTAACACGTATGCCGTACAATCCCGGGAGTTGATGAATCTGTTTTGCTATATAGGCATTTAGACTTTCTTTATTGATACCGTTACGAGCTATTTGTTTCTCAGATTCAAAACCTACTGCCGACAATCCGATATCAATTTTATCGAATATATCGCACAGATTTGTGTCCAAGGCTTTTGCCATGTTCTGAGTTGCTATCTCAGCAAGTCTGTTATAATGTAATTGACTCGTAGAGAGTGAATAGCCAAATATTGCATATACAAAGATATTTATGAATAAAGTACCTGATATTAATCTATATATAAAACCATCCTGCTTTCTGACAGCGGATGTTGTGGCATCAAAATACTTCTGCATTTTAAGCTCCTTTGAATTCATAGACAGTCATCAGCTTCACCCGTTTCAGTAACACGGGAATTTACAGATACGAAGATTATGGCTAAGTCTGAATCGCATGCCGCCAATGCTATTGGAAATTGTGCCTGGCATCTCCGGGTGTTGAGTTCAACCCGAACAGCACGCCGTTTCAATCCCCACCAGCTCGAATTGGGCTGGTGCACTGTGGTGTACCGTCCGGTTGCCGATACCGGGCAATGAACTCAGGAATGTCTTTCTTTCTCACGCATCCCCCCTCTTTGTCTCATAATGATACATTTCAAAACCGATGTTAAAAATATTAACACATTATTTCAATGTGTTGCGTCGCATAATCGCTCCATGTCACCCATTGCGCAAGCATTAAATTTCTTCCATCTCCTTCTTGTCCAAGAGACAACAACAATCTCAGGGAAACGGAAAATCCCGCTCACCGACAAGATGAAACCGCTTGTGACAAAAACGGTGGCCAAATCGACTTCTACCAGAATGATCCGCTTTGAAGGAGGGATGGAATTCCCTGCCGAGGCATTCCTGCTGACCATGCTGGACGGTAGGCCGTTCAACTATGATTTTTTCAGGGATACGGTATGGAACAAGGCAATGAAGCGGACGGGGCTGCCCCGCAGGATTCCCTCTGCGTCGCGGCACACCGTTGTACAGTGGGCGCTCCTGGTGGGGGCCAAGAATGATGGGACACAGCACCAAAAAGATGATCGACGGGGTGTACGGCAGGTCTCGCAAAGGGCAGATCGACGAACGGGAACGCATTCTGGATTGCCCGGGCGACGACTTCCTGTCCCTTGAGGAGTTGAAAAGCGCGTTTCCGGGCCGCTATCAGAAAAAGATGGCCGAGCCGGTAATTCCGTCCCAGATAGCAAAAAAACTGACCTTACCATAGCTGTTGGTCACCGTTTTGGTCAAAGCCAAGGGCTCTGTGCGGATAACTGTCTTCAATGGTTATTATTTAAATGGCGCGCCCGGAGAGATTCGAACTCCCGACAACCTGGTTCGAAGCTATGCCGTCTGTTTTGCAAAGTGTTAGTATTATTAAATAATCACCTAGATTAAAATAGCGAGTGCAAGAAAAAGTGCAAGCGCAGTTATGGGTTTAAACGACATTTAAAAAGCGCCCCCCTTTCTGAGGGCGCTTCCACATCGGCGGGCAGGAAGGAGGTACTCCCGTTACGGGGGCCGACGTTACTGTTTGGCCGGGCATGCTTTCAACAGCTTGTACATGCCGGCGGGCGATACCAAAAAACCATCATTTGGGGCTGTCTGCCCTTGCTTGAGCGCTACCGTTGCCGACTCCGGCAGGATCACCGGCGGGGTTGTCGCGCAAGACGTTATCAATACGCTCATTGATAGCATCAGCATCCAGAGAAAGGCATTCTTGCCGGAATATGGCGTCCTCATCGTTCTTTTCCTCCGTGGCCCTTGCCGGGCTGTTCTGCACCCATAGCTCAAGTACGATAGAAACTACCCCAAGTATGGCAGTAATAAGGGCGATCATGCCGCCGGCGGAGGGGTCTTGCCAGACAGCGCGACAAGGCCCTTGATGATCGAATCCAGGATACCGTTACCTTTGAACGCCGGGATGGCCGCCAGCAGTTCGGACAGCGCCAGGGCCACACCCAGCACCAGGGATGTGTTCTGTTTGAACCAATCGAGGAAGCCGACGGTGGCGGCAGGGGTTACGGTGGCGGGGGCCACCACTGCGACGGGATCAGCACCAAAGGCCGCAACGGCCATGCATGCAACCAGCATCGTTACCAACAGAATCAGCTTTTTCATTTCTCACTCTCCATTTGTTTGATAGGCGGGTTACGCCTTGCTGCAACTTTTCCACTCGGTTGTTACGCGTTTTCTGTCTTGAGTACATCGATCAGGTTGTTATACCGGCGCAGGCAGTCGGCCGGGTGATCTTTGCCGTACTTCGTGATCTTCAGTTTGAAGTCCAACACCATTTCCGCAGTGATCGGTTGCCCCTGGGAGCGGTAATACGACGCCGAACCCAGGCCCGGCATGCCGTACTGGTTGATGTAATCGGCCAGGGCCAATAAGCCCCCGTTGCCGTCGCAGGGGAGGCCGTAGTTTTCCAGGAACCGGCCGGCGCCATCGAGACAGTATTGTAACTGGGCCTCGTCGTACCGCTCCACCACATCCGCGTGGGCTTTCAGCTTTGCGGCCAGGGGTCGCACGTCGATGGTCTGGTCAACGATGCCGTGGATCTCGTCCTGAGTAAAACCACAATCGCGGAGGCATGCCAATGCTGTTGTGTTGTTCCTGGTGTCCCACTGTACCGCTCCGAAGCTCCACCCGGATTTACCCGAGCGCACGCCGTCAGGATCGTCAAACGCCAGGGGGTCGGCATTGCCAATTTCGTCTCGCTTAATAATTTCTCGTAAACTTTCATTGAGGGTTTTCATGGATTCACCTACCTATAATTTTTACAGTGGGGGCAGTCGTGTACGAAAATGATATGTTGTCGCCAGGTGACACCCTGTAAACTCCAGAGGTTGTAGGGTACGCCACGCTGGTGCCCCCCCGCGTGTACGTCACCCCCGTGACAGCCCCGCCTATAATCGAAAGATCAACATCATAATTGTAGGTATTGATCCAAGTTGTGGGGGATGAAACAAGCGATAAAGTTTGGATACCGTTGCTGCCTGCCCCTGATTTACCATTTATCAATGTTCCTGAACCGGCATCTATCACATCGGCTGGTTGGACCCCGTACACCTGCGTATCGATAGAATCGCTAGAAATGAGTAGTTTTCTTTCTCTGGTAAGCCCCTGGACAACAGCACCATCGGTGTAAAACAATGAAATGTCCGCGGTGAGAGCGCCCCCATCCACGATGCTTCCGGCGCCTATGGTGATCCCTTTAAATTTATTGGCTACTCCGCCGCTGCCATCAGAAGTGATAACCGCCTGCGCCACGATAGGGCTCGATCCGTTGGTTATGGGCCCGATGTTGATTCCGTAACGCGGGGGGTAGTACGCCCCTCCGGGGGCGGTGGCCCCAACATTGGTGAGCGAAACCACCGATCCCGTGGCGTCTACTGACCCGGTAGACGAAAGGCCTCGGTGCACTATCTTGCCGATCGTGATCCCGTGGTAATTGCTATTCATCTGGACAAGGGCATTGGGAGCGTGCCCGCTGGCAAAGCCCGTAGAATTGATAAAATCCACCACAAAATCGGTAATGCTGTTATTTGCTCCTGCAGAGCCGTCAAGCGTAAGAATAGGCCCATACAACCCGCCTGAATCCATAAAATCAAATTTCACGTCACTGACCTGCTTATTTTGAGTCGGTTGTAAAAGCCACCCTGCAGTTCTGTAAATTTCCTGGTAGGGGATGCGCATGTGGCTTGAGCCGTACATGATCCCGGCGCGCTGGCATAGGCCGTTATTCCCCTCAATAGAAAGCTTGTCGGGGAAGTGGATGTAATCAACTTTATTCGCCCCGGTAGACGTGCCAATCTGCCACATCCACGGGATAGACGCGGTGCAGACAAAACCGCCAGGCGTCAGGATTGTGGTATTCTGTTGGGGGGAGTCAATAATAATCGGGGAGTCAACCCGCCACCGGGGCCCCCATACGCCAAAACCACTCATTGTAAAGGTGGTTGCCCAAGCATCTGTTGAGTTGGGAGTTGAAAACCGCACCACCTTGCTCAACCCGTTCGTGTTTTGGATGCCCTTGGCGCAAGCCGCCCACTTGCTTGATGCATCCGTGCCAGGGAACCAAGCCACTTCTATGACGTCTGTGTTAATTACGACAGTCCCTGACCCGGTAAAAAGCTGCCTGGTCGGCCATTGCGACGTATCCCCTGAATAAACGAATTTTGTTGTATTGCCGATACTGCCGCCATCCCTGAACTCCAATGTTCTGTCAGAGGGCCAGCCATGGACGGTAGCACTGGATATATTGCTTTGCACTGCTGACAATGGTGAGGTTACAACCACCGTTTTCCCCGCGCAATCTGCTGATGTTGCCGCTGTAGCAAGATCAGGTTTTGTGGTATTGATGCCGTTTGGACGTAAAACTGTTACAGATGAATTGGCGTAACCGACCAGTCCCAATAAAAATAAAAGTGCACACAAGAAACTTTTCATAATTTAACTCCACAGTGAATTTCGTTACTGACATTGATAAATTATTGTTCCAAATATAGATTTACCTGACAATTGGCTGTTTGCATAAAGGACTGCGCTGCTATTTGATATGTAATAAGCTGTGTTGTTCGGGGCAACCAAGTAATTAAAATCAGTCCCGCCTATCAATGACCCATTAAAATTCGCTGATGGGGTGTTGATAGAAGAACAAGGCAGTCCCCCGATAACCGACGTTGAAGCATTCACTGTGGTCGGGTAAGAAAAATGAAATGTCGCGAACATGACCTTGCCGATTTTGATGTAAGTGTTGTCCCCGGCTGCCCCGGAAAAAGTGAGGCTGGCACCGCTGATATCGGCAGGGGCCCATGTTCCAGTCGCATAATCGCTTGTGGCGGATGTTGCCGTTTGGATGTTTGCCGATCCGTCAAATGCCACTCCGTTTATGTTCCGAGACGTAGCCAGTTTCGCGGCGCTGCCGGTCGTATTCGCCGCATTGTTCGGGATGTCCCCGCTCGCCAGTGTCGGGAGTTGTGCATGAGGAAGAGTGCCGGTGGTTAGGTCGCTGGCCGATATCGTGACGTTGCTGGTCAGAGCGTGGCCGTTGATGGTGGTGGCAGTCGGGACTTTAGTGGAGTCCGTCACAGTGATGTCAGCGGTGCCGTTGAAGGCAACCCCATTGATATTCCGTGGAGTTTGCAAAGCCGTTGCCGTCCCGGCGTTTCCCGTGATCGTGGTGATATTCACGTTCGCAGAGAGCGGTTGTCCATTGACGGTGGTGGACTTATCCACTTTCCCCGCTTGCAGCGCCGCAATCTCCCCTTGGCGGTCAGTGGAGTAGCCGGTGAAATGTACTTTATCCAACTTTGCAGAAACATCCGTGGTACTCACGGCCCCGGTGATGGTGATTGTCCTCCCCGAGTGGGTGATAGTGCCGTTGACACCATTGAGAGTAAACGTGTCACTGGGCCGGGAGGCGGTGATCTTCCCTCCAGGTGTGGAAATATTCCCAAAACCAAAGGATGGCCCGATAGGGGTTACAGCACCCGGAGCGGCGAACCCGGCGCATAGCGCCGCCAATGTCGCGGAGATTGTGACCGCTGTGATCAATAATTTATTCATGTGTGGTATCCGTTGATCTTCTCCTGATCGGCTCGTTACACCCTCGTATGTCCTGTATGGTTTCGACCCGTTCAATTCGCCGGCTGTGGTCGTTGCGGCTTTCAAACAGTTCCTTTAGCCCCTGGTTAATCGTCGTCAACGACTCGCTGATGGCCGGCAACATTGCATTACTGCGCTCCACCCCGCGCATGAGCCATTTGCCTATGATAGCGAAACCCGCAAGAGAACCCGCAGCATTGCCGACAGCTTGCCAATCAATAATGTTCATGCCTGTGTTCTCCATGAGTATGATTATTTTATCGTTATTGTCTGTTTTTCTCAACAGAATATCTGTTATCCGACGCGATACCAGTTGGTCCCGATCAGTTGAAACACCATAAACTCATCCTGGACAGATGGGCCATCGGTTGAAGGCTGGCGTATTACCGTTTGCCCCGCTATAGCAGGGGTTATAGTCACGGGGTTCCCGGAATTATCATCGCGGATGTATTCCACTATGCCGCTGATGGGCAATAACTGGTTTACTGGCCCAGAACTGGCATTGATAAGCACTTTCGGGATATTCGCTACCAGATTGGAATACGGAATCGCGTTGATCACCCCCGACTGTGAAATCAAAAGCAAGTCAGAACCCACCGGCGGAGTGGCACCGGGGCGGCTGGAAACGTATGTCGAAAAGGGCTCATCGGCCATGTTCAGGCCTCCTTATTTGGGTAATGGCTCGGCATTGTAATGGTCCTCCCACTTCACACCGTCCTGATGGCATAGAAGGCGCTCCACCTGGTCGGACTGCATATGTTCCAGGTGGTAGGGTGCGCACTTCAACAGGCCGGGGTCGTCACTCGCCGGGTGGGCCATGTCGAAATTATCAATCTCTTTGAAATCAAGCCCCCGCTTCTTGCAGCGCCAGGCTTCAAGCACTTCATGGATGGCGATACGTATGGCCACGTCCGGATCTGCAAATTCGGATACCAACACAACGAGGGTGCCATCGTCGTTGATGTAATAATCGCCATAGGTATCATACCGCTGGTGTTTGTGCGGGATGATGCGGATATTAATCTGTTTAAAAGAATATCCCAAAACGCGCCCCTTCCTTGATGGCTTCCCCTGCCTTATCAAACAAGCCCCGGTCATATTCCAGCTTGAAAATCTCCAGTTGTTCCACGCGCTCCATGACCAGCTTGGTTACTTCCTCCATGCTGGCACCCACAGCCACGATGCTGCCGAATATCCCGTCATTGTCGTTCGGGATGCAGTAGTAGCGCCCACTCTTTCCGACATGGTTTTTTAGCTTCAGCCACTGTTCCAGCCCCTTCGGCACTGGTATGAATATTTCCTCGCAAGCGTGCCATTTCGAGTCCAGGACGATTTCCGCCCCGTACTCATGTTCGTAGCCGCTCAGGTCCGGCATTTCCCCATGGGCAAGCGACCAGATGGCCTGAGCGTATGCTTCCCCGTACATCTCGCAGAGCACGGCGGAAGGAGGAGAGCCGCACCGGCATGTTTCGTCAATGGTATAGACCTTGCCGCCGGAGGTGATCCGGTTTTCATCACTGTATGCCCCCTGATACCCCAACTTATCGTAAACCGGGGACAATGCATCAAGGGTAGGACGCAGCACTTTCGGGATCTCTGGCACGATGCGCTCGATGATACCCTTGTCCTTGATCTCGTAGCCTATAGCAACCGGAGTTGCCATTTTCCCATTCAGCCGGAACCCGTCGATGCCGATTTCACAAGCCGACCGGACCGGATCTTGGATCAGTATTTCGATCTCCGATGCCCGTTTGATCCCCATGATCTGACGCTTCGAGTTGAGGAATATTTCCGTCTGGTGCTTGTTGCGGTGCGCCGTGGTCTCCCAGTCGGAGCGGTATTTGTCCGCGCACTTCATGTAACATTCCCCGCGGTCTCTGACGTGTTCCCACACGTCGTCAAGGCCTTCGGCCCGGTAGGTCTTCGGGATCGGTAGCCCGGCCTCCTCCAGTTGATCGAGAAAAAATATCTTGTCCAACTCCATGCGCTCACCGTGGCCGGAACCGGCCACCTTATACCCCTTGGACCTCAAGAACACCTGGTGTCTGCCGTCCATGCAGTCGGGATACCAGATGATATCTACCTTGTCGATGGCGTCTTCTTCGTGCTCCACCCACGTCACGCCTTTGAGGCCCTGGCCGATGATGGACACGGCGGCCTCCGGGTAGCTGGCGCTTGCCGGATTGTGGTAATAAACACTCCCGAAGTACCTGGCCATGAACTCAGCCATGAAGCTGTAAAGGCCCCGGTCAACGATCAGTATGGACTTACTGGAAAGGTTCATATCCCCGCCGCCTCGTTATATTGTTCAGTGTGGAGCCGCTTAACTCCCCGGAGGTTCGCCGCGGTCTGCGGGTCATTTTTCTTCAACCACAGCACGGCGGCTTTCCGGGACAATACCGTCCCGTCCGGGGTTATGAACCCACGGGTCTTGATGGAGGTAGGAAGGCCCTTGTCCTGCAACACCTCGTCGTGGGTCTGGCCGGCCTCTCCGATCATGCGTTTGTTGTTGTGGAAAACGATGGGGCGCAGTTGAGCTCCCCCCGCCTCTACTTGCCGCCCTTCTTGCCGCTGGACATTGTCATCGGCTTGCCCGGTTTCATCCCCGGTTTGCCCTTGCCCGTCAATGCCGCTTTCCCCGCTCTCGGTGCTTTCATCGTTGATTTCCTCCCCGATGGTTTTCCATTTTTGTGCGACACGTTCAGCGTGCCTCTGTACATCTGCGTTTTCGCCTTCTGCTGCCCATATCACGCCGCCCTGGTCGTGGGCGGTCGCAATATCTCCCATATCGGTGAGCACATTGCCGCCATTGTCAACAGCCATGGTCACGGGATTTTCTACGTCTCGTTTCGGATAGCCGAGCAAGGTTGATTCGATTTCCCCCCCAGCTTCCAAGTCTTGCTTCGCCATCTTTAACGACTGCGCCGGGGAGACTCCGTAAAGCTCCTGTACGGCCTTTGCATTGATTATGTAGGCTTCGCCACCCTTGCCAATATGGATCACGTTCCCCGGAGCGATTTGGCCGGTCTGCTTCAATTTTAAGACCTCTGCCTTTGTCCCCTTCACAACCGGTTTGATCTCCGGGGCTATCGCTTGCAACTGGTGAGACGTTTCAGCGCTTACGCCGTCCTCTAAATTGTCGTGATTGGCGTTTACCAATCCTTTTTTACTAAGGGCAGCAAGGAGCGCGTCGTCTGGCATGTCGCTGTACTGCGGATATTGTTGGCGGAAGTCTTCAAGCATCAGCGTATCCCCAGAGGGTCATTTGTGGTAAGCAAGGCCGATTCAAATGCGGCCCTTGCCGCCGGCGCCGCAACTTTGCCTATTTTCTTGAGTGCCTGCCGTGTCGGGCCTTTTGTGCCTTGCTGGCTTGCTTTGAAAAGCAACTGCGCCACTCGTGATTTGATTTCTGGCCGGTCCCACACTGCGGCAACCATTTTACCGACAGCCCCAGGCGCGGAATCAACTGAGCTCTTGATGGGCGCCAGCATGGCTTTTTCCCCCAAGCCGACAATATCCCTCTGGCTGATGCGGTTGATGGCGCGGGCAAAGTACGGCTCCAAAGCAAGCAATTCCGAGGAATCCATGTTGTACGGAATGGCGCCGGGGTACTTCTCGTCAAGAGTCTGCTTGATGGCGCTGGCAAGCGTCTTCTGCGCGCTCTCCGTTGCGTCATTGATAGAGTGGTTTTTGTAGCTGTTGCTGATGTCCTGGTAGAGTTGACGCTTTGCCACGTTCAACTCGGTCGGGGTGTAAGGCTTCGGCACGGCCGGGATGGTAGTAGTCGATGCCGGGCGGCCGTCTACCCCGAGTATGGCCGATTCGATGGTTTTCTCTGGTTCTCCGGCGGCACCCTGTTTGAACTTACCCAGGACGCTATGCACCCGGCCGGTATAATCAGGGGCCACGCCTCGGACATTCTCCCCACGGTTCAACAGCCGCCCAAAATCGCCCCGAGCAAGAACATCCTGCGCCGGGAAGGTATCGCCCGCCCGCGTTCCGCCCGCATAAATATCGTCAACCTTTGAGGTGTTGCCCTTGATCGTGTCCAACATCTTTTGCCAGTTAGATTCATCGAAGTTGTAGCCCTTCTTCAAAACAGTATCGGCCATGGCCTTTTGCTCGGTCGGAGTAAGCCCCCCGCCTGTCCCGAATTTCCCGGCGGATCTGGTCAGCCAGTTGGCAGCGCCGCCCAATGCGTTCTTAACCGGGGCAATATCGGTGACAGC
This sequence comes from Oryzomonas sagensis, assembly GCF_008802355.1. Lineage (NCBI taxonomy): Bacteria > Pseudomonadati > Thermodesulfobacteriota > Desulfuromonadia > Geobacterales > Geobacteraceae > Oryzomonas > Oryzomonas sagensis. The sequence goes on from NZ_VZRA01000004.1 coordinate 13,140, forward strand.
CTTGAGTAACCCCCCAACGGCCCGACCACCGCCCTCAATGGTAGCACCCTTGAGAAAATCCCCGGCTACATCCCCGCCGGTGGTCGGCTCATCGGCAATTTTGCGCTGCAGGTACTTTGCCCCGGCGTTTAGCCCGCCGGCCACGCCCATACCAAGGCCGGTGGCTTTCAAGGGGCTGGCCGCCATAGGGAGGAGGTCAAGCGCGGTCATGGCCCCGGCGTATAGGTTTGGATTGTCGCGGCCCCACTTCGGTACACCGTCAACCGTTTCATTGGCGTTGTAGGGTTGAGGCTTTACCTTCGGTGCCTCCGCTTGGCTGGCCCCGGCGCCGGCAATATGAGCCATGTCTTCATCCGTGGGGGGCGCCTCACCATCCCACTGGAAGGTGATATTCTTGCCGGTCTTAGTATCCTGGACGGTGTAATTTGCCATGTTATTTCACCCCTATGATCTTGAAACGTCCGCCGGATGGGGCGACGTTGCCGCCTCTCGCTCCTGGGGCCGGCCCCTGTGCCAAAGAATCAAGACGTGCCCTGATAACAAGTCTGGTGTTTTTGATTGCTGCTTTCAACTGTGATAAGCTCTGAGCGCTATTGATGTTCTTGATGGCGCGGTTGTATTTGGAGTCGGACAGAACACCTGAACCCATCAACCCGCGTTCCACTTCGGCAACAACATCGTCACGCAGGTTGTTGAACCCAACAATATCAGACTGGCCGGTGGCCTCTTTGAGGTAGTTCTTAGCGCGGTTGAAGCCCGGCAATGAAGAGTTGCCCAACACTCCTCCCGCCCGCTCCAAAGCGTCAAGGAGGGGATCGATGGTGTTAAGCAGGGCTTTGGTGTTCATCACACCGGCATTGCGACCGAATGCCGCCTGTGCACCAAGATCGTTCCACCTCCGGCCTGGCTGTCTCAATTCCTGCTGTGCATAAATCTTGGCTGTTCGGCTGTTCACCTTGTACGGATCAAGCCCGTTGTCTATGGCCCGGCCTAGAGCTTCGTTTTCTTGTTCGGAAAGGCCGTTTATGTTCAGGTTGTGAGCCCTGTTCTCGGCTTTTGCCTTTTCACGCAGCGTGATCGTAGTTTGTATCCTTTGCGTGGCCGCTTGCTGGTTTTCGGCCCGAACCTGTTTGGCTGCTTCGTACTGGATTTTTTCGGGCTTCCAGTCGGGATGTTTAGCCTGGAGTTCAGACTCCAGACCTTTCCGGTAATTGCCCTCTGTGCTGGTCGGTTCCTTATCCGTGGCAAAAAAGTTATTGCCCGTGAATTGCGACACGGCTTTTTCATAGGTCGGCATGTCCGGGTTGTATTGTTTGGCCGCTGCGGTGATGGCGGATAAAACGTCGCCCGGGGTTTTTGCCGTCTTGACTGCTTCGCCGGCGGCTGTAAAGAAGTTCCTGTTAGCTGGTGTTACGGTATCAGGTGTCGGAGGCGCGAACGCTGCTGGGGCCTTTTCCAAAGAGGTTAGATGAGGTAGCATCTCCGAGTTAAGCGCGAACCGGGACAAACTGCCGGCGTCTTGCACCGGAGTGCCCATACGCTGTAGCTGATCGGCATACCCTTTCTCATTCTGCGCCTGGCCACCGAAACCCGTCACCGCCGCCAGGATGTTCGGGTTGCTCATGTCCGGGCTGGACAGGTTCGCTTGTGGCACACCGGTTGTGTTGAAAACCGGGTTTTCGCGCAAACCTTCTTCCCACTCGGACCCGGTGAACGACGGGTCGCTGCTCCACCCCCTATTTTTCCAATCGGCCTGTTGAGCTAAGAGTGGTATGGCCGCCTTGCCTTGCAATTCGGCAAGTTTTTTCGCTCTGGCTGCCTCAATACCTTGGGGATCGTAACTTCCGGAGGATTTAGTGCCATACACATCCCACAGACTGGGAGGGTCAAATTGCGTATTTTGCAATTGATTCGGGTCTTTTGCCCCGGCAATAGTGCTGTATGCATCTGCCCAATTTGCCATTACAGCCCCCTAGATGTTGATGTTAGCGCCAAAACTGTTGCTTCCGCCGACATTCCCCGCCGTACCAGACCAGATGCTTGACAGGTAATTGAGCGGTGCCCACCCGGAGGTGAACTGGTTCTGGGCATTCGTTTGGTTGAACTGGTTTGCCTGATTGGCCGCGTTGAGGTTATATTGATTCTGCGCAGTCGCTTGATCAGCCCCGGCCTTCTCGTATGCCCCGGAATATGCCGAGTTCAAATCCTTAGTGGCCTGTTCCGCCAAGCCTGACGACCAAATCCCCCTGCTGGCCAGGTCACTATTCAATTTGCTGGCGTCCTGGGCCTTGGCGTAGTCAAGCCCGGCAGTGTATCCTCCTTTTTGGAAGTCTCCGGCGGACTGATACGTGGGCGTCTGGTAGGTCGGGAAGTTAATACCGCCGGCACTTGCCGATCCGGTCGGCATTTGCATGTTTGGTGTATCAGCAAGCCCGAACGGATTCAGACTTTTCATCCCGCTCTGGTTACTATCCTGTGATGCGGACCCGGCAGCATTATAGAGATTGCCGGAGGCGGCACCTATTGCTCCGGTCCCCGATCCGAGAGTTGAACCATTCGGGTTAAAAGTTGCTGCAGTGGTGTTCATGCTACCCTGGCCGCCAACCGGCAACCCGCTTTCGATGTAGGTGTTTTTGATATTCCCAACGGCACCGTTATAAATGTCCTGCCGCTCTGCTGCGGTCAATGGCCTGTTTTCAGTACTTGAACTTGTTGTCCCGCCCCCCATACTATGCTCCTTTCTGCCCTGCGAAGATTCTGAACCCTTCGCCAGCGTGGTTGTATATCAAACCTTGGCATCCCTTCGCCCGGTGCCGTAATTCTCTGATTGCACGCCTCATGCTCTTCATCCCTGCCTTGTTCCCATGTTCAGCCACGAACAGCACCGAACCGTAGTAGATATCTACGGGAGTAACCCCGTCAAGCACATCTTGTATTTCGTCGCTGCGTACCTTCCAGTAGCACAGATAATGTTCGATTTTACCCGCAGCATCCCGATACAGAATGTATTGATCGGACGCCAGCGAAATGATTACGCGTTCTTCCAGCCGCCTTGAATATCCCTCGTAAATCCCGCCACACGACTGCATGAATTCCATGATTTCCTGTCGTAGGGCCTCCGCTGCTTCAAAGTCAGTCATGGTGCTATTTCCATAATGCTCAGGGTTGGGTATTCAACGGGGTTGCCGAGGGTGTCAGTGCCCATGACGATATTTATCCCATTGATGATCCATTTCCGATTACTGCCGCCAAGGTCGCGCAGGATGAAGCTGTCGCATATCTCTTGAACCTGGCGGTCAAGGTCACGGTCTTGAAAATTTGCGAGCTTGCGGGCCTTCATACGTCAGGCCCCGCTAACGCGTATTTCAGGCGCAGTTCTTGAATCAGAAAATCACCCGGGGTGGAATCGAAGGTCAGATAATTCCCCGTGGTCTCGCTTTTCAACAGATTACCAGTGGTGTCATTCGCCAGGATGGTGGAAACCGTCGCTCCGTTGTTGAATGTCAATCTGATGCTGATGGTGCGCGCCCTCGGAAAGTTGTTGCCGGGGGTGAGCCCGGATGCGTTGTTAAGGACAAAGATGTTGTCTCCGGCGCTGAGAATCACATTTGACGCGATTGCGATTGGATAGGGGGAGTAATCAAGAAACGCATCGATACTCGCACCAAATACCGCGTCATGCACCGTAACGGCAAATTCCTTCCATTCCTTCTGCCGTGTGGAGTCTGCGTCTTCATGCCGAGTCTGTAAAACTGCCATGTGCGGCTTCTGTAGATCCCTGGAAGGGTAGGTGCTTTTAACCAGCGTCCCGGCGCTCTGGCCAAACAGAAAATCGGTATTGATATCATTAAGGGCCAGGGTCATGGGGCATTCTTGTGGGAGCAGCAAATTGCCCTTTGAATATCCATTGTTCAGGTAGTAGTACAACAGGCTCTGAGTCCCACCATATTGCACCGGCCACGTGTACAAAATGGCGTAGAATTTTTGCAGATGGACGGCGGTGATGCTCTGCGGTGAAGCTGTCAGCATCGGGAAAATTGACTTGAAAAACTCCTGTTGACTATGCGGTTGCAGCGCGGCCGCATTCAGGGTGGTGGCGTAAATCCCCTCGGTGCTGAGGATGTAGACAACGCCGTTGCTTTCTGCGTTGGCCCCGGTGAGCCGTTTACCCAGTTGCAACGGGACAAAGGTAATGTCCCGGTAATCAGCGCCGTACATGGCATAGATCGAACTGGCACCGTAGACGATGGCCCCACCCTGTACCGGGACGAAATCAAGCGCCGGTTCCTGGTTCGGCAACCAGAGGATATTGAGCGGGTTCCAGACGGTAGCATCACCATTATCTGAAATTTGGATCGTGCCGTCGCTGTTCACCGCCCACAACCTGTTGGTGTACACCCGCAGCTTCCTGATCGTTTTGCCGGGGATGGAAATAGTTGTGAAGTCCGTCAGGTTAAGGATGCCGTTTTTCGTGTTGTCCGGGTTCGGGTTGGTGCAATACTGTTTACCCAGAAACATAACCGGCTTTTCGATGCCGCTGATGTACGCGTTTGCAACGGCGCGGGCGGTTCCGGCCGACACGTTGAGCGGAAGATCGTTGGAGGTGTCCAACGCGCTTGTGTAGACGTTGCCGTCCCCAGGGGCAAAATAAGCGTTGTATGCGCCGCCAAATGCCAAAGCAAGGCACACTCCGGGGGTGGCTCCGGTTATTACTGCGGCATCCAGTTCGAAGAACGACGACAAATATCCGGTAGAGAAGAGCAGCACATTCTCCATCCGCAGCAGTTGGTTACGTCCTACGGCTTCCGGCAATAATGCCTGGGTCTCGCAGCCTCGGAAATCCCTCTGCCGGTGGATTTGCCAGCCGTCCTTGACGCTCGCTGCGTCATCGGGCAGTATTTTGAGAGCTAGGGGTTTCAAGGCACTCCTCTGATATAGCCATGGTTATTCAGCTTCGGGAGAGCTTTGCGCCGGTTGTCCCATGCTTTCATCTGGGACATCTGGTACTGGTACAGCATGGATTCTTTCGTGTACCTCCCGTCCTTGTCCTGATCGTAGAAGCTCATGCGCAATCCGGTAATAAAGAGGTTACTGAAAGCATCGGGGAAAATTGTGTCCTGGTTGTCGGCATACGGGGCTGTAATGTCGGCCATGGCCGTGACGGTTGCTGATGCCACGGTCTGAATCGCAGGGTGAAACGTTACAACCTTCCCCGCCGCATCCAAGGTATATCCCTGGTACTGTGGGGGGATAGGTTCTCCAAATGTCTGATCAAGAAGCGATACCCCTGAATTGTCAATGGCGTTTGCCTCTTCGTCGGAAAGCTGGTTTTTGCGGGAGAAAAAGAACGTGCCCGCATGGATCGATACAATTTCCGAGACACCAGCTGGCAGGGTGATTTGGTTGTTGGTGATCACCAGCGTCAGCGGTTCGTCCAAAAACTTCCATTCCCTCGGTTGCCGGAGGATATCCTGGACGATTTCATTGAACCACGCGACGAACACGGGCCGGGGCTGGTTCCCCACGATCTTCGTCAATGCGCTGGTTATGGCCGTACCTACGTTGATCACTTGTGGCTCCGCATGTGTGCACTCAGGGCGAGTTTACTCGGGCATTCCCGCCCACACTCTGGGCAGGCAACCGATTCAGAAGTTACTTTTTTTTTACCTCGTCCGGCAGGAACGGATCGGAATAGAGGTATGTCTTGTTTGTCGCCTTTAGATGATCTGCCGTATGTGACGGGACAATGGCGTAAGGGGCCGGCTCCGCGTCCCTGTAGCGTTTGTCGGCAGGCATCAAGATTGCGGTAGACTTGTGTTGTTTCCCGTCACTGATGAACGATTCCGTAAGCACGGCAGTGCCGTCGTGGTGGTTGTCGCTGGGATGGATAAAAGACTGCCCGGCGATGGTAATGCGGGTATCGGGCTCCGGCTTCACGACCTTGACGACGAAACGGCTTAAGATCTCTTCCTGGGTGGTCATTGGTTCTCGCTTTCCGCCCTACCGGGCTAAATCAACAAATAACTTTGGTTTTTCACCAATTTGCTTTTCGGTGCGTTTGTATTCGGGATGGCGTTCAAGCCATTTCCCAAGTTCGTCAGCATCTTCCAGAATGCCCAACTGTTGAAGCTTTATGGCAACCACACGGGGTATCCTGGCCACCGGTTTCATATCAGGATCGGCGGCATTCCAGTTTTCTTCGCTGTTCTTGCGCTGTTCCTCGTTGAAATTCATGATGCGCCCGACAACCTGGCCGTGGGTGGCAAACATTTCATGCCCATCAGTTTGGTAAACGAGCAATTCCGGTTTGATGACTTCGATTTCCATGGGGACCTCTGCGGCGGGTATTACCCCGCCGCTTTTGGGATTAACGGTCGAGCGTCTGCAACCACATTTTGATCTTGTGGCCGGCGGCGGACGGCGTCCATTGAAGCCGAATATAATTCACGGCGTCCTGCCAGGAAAGTATACCGTTGCTGGTCATAGACACCGCCGCCCCTGCCGAAGTCTGGGCTTGTGCGCAGGATGCCCACGGGCCATTGGAGGTCGGGCCGCACTGTGCCACTGCGGTGCCGCTCATGTTCTGGAATACCGGGTTGCTGGCGGAACTGGTGAGCGTAACCCCGGAGACGTTGAGGGTCTTGGTCTTGTACCCCTGGACGTTCCATGCCCCGGAATACTTGATGTTGGTGGCCCCGGCTGCTGAAATGTTGCCGAAGACAAACCCTCCGGGGGCGTCCCCGAGAGCGGATGCCTTGTGGGTGCCGATCATGGAAACTGCGACCGCGATCATGATTACCGCGGCGAAAGAAAATATCCTGGTTTTCATTGGGTTCCTCCTGCCGGTGCCTCGGGGGCCGGGGTGGCTTCCTGGGGTGCCGGGGGTTGTGGTGTTTGTTCGCCCGGGGGTGTCTGTCACGGTGCCTCGGGGGCCGGGGTGGCTGCAATCCTCCCGCCGAATTGATCGACGATGGACTTGTCGAACGGTGCACCGATCTCGACAAACTTCACCCCATCTTCTTCCTGAACCTGCGCCCCATACAGAAACCGACGCGTTTCTCCATCGGGCAAAATAACCTTGCTCATACTGGTCTCCTTATGCTCTCGTCGCGGGGCCGTGATGCGCGGTAACTACCGCCACATGGGCCGGGTTGACCTGAATGGACGGCGCACCCTTGTTGGTGCGATCAATCAGGCTGCCATAGAGCATGGTATGTGCTTCGCTGTCCGAAAGGACCACTTTAGTGTCATTACTTGCCGGCATGGTTCACTCCTTGGAACAGGGGGCTTTCGCCCCCGCCCGGTTAGGTGTACTGGACATTCGTGTCGAGGTTGGTGATCCTGCCGGAACTGGCCTCGTTCTTCGCCTCCAGGGTATGGTTGACCGTGATGTGGTATTTCTCGTTCAGGGCTGAAGAAGTCGCCAGTTTGGTTTCCCCGATGGTTTCCAGGGTTGCCTTGCGCCAGTAGGTCATGTTCATGAGGGCCAGGACATCAACCGGCATTTCCACATCCAACTCGGTGACGACCTTGCCAAAGGCGGTAACGTACACGTCGACGTAATCGTCCACCTTGGAGCCTTCAACAAACCGCTGTTTGTTGCCGCCGGCTGTTGCTACGTTGTCGAACTGGGCCTGCTGTACGGCGTTGCAGTACCCCTTGACGGTCTTGTTTTTGTCAACGGACCCCGTGGTGTACATGTTTTGCATGGTCTGTTTGATCAGGCCAGCGGTCAGGAGCCGGGGGGTGCCGCCGGTCACGGTGCCGTCAGCGTTCAGCACGGCGTCGCCGGCCATGTTCAGGTTGGTGAGTATCCAGTTCAGGGCACCCTTCATCTTGTACGCCGTGGCGGCGTCGTCGCCCTGTACCAGTGTGCTTTTCAGGAATGCGCGGTTGATATCTTTGGAAAGCCCCTCCATGTGTTTGCGGCGTTGGAGGTCGCGTTCGGAAGAACGACCGGCGATCTTGACGGCTCCCGAGGTGGACGAAACAGAATAGCTCTCGTCCTGGATCTGGCAGAAGTTGTACAGCCTGGATGGCTGGGTGGATGCCTGGATGGTCGGGTCCGCGCCTTCAAGCTGCGCGTTGTCCGCCGAAGCTCTGATGACATCGGTGAGAAATTCGTGTTTTTTGGCGCCGGGTTTTTTGCCCTGCCCAAGGTCATGGTAAAAAACGGCGATGGCCGGGGTGATGATGGAAAGCTCATCCAACAGAGATTCCCTGACCCCCACCATATTGGTTGTTTGTACAGTATTTGCGGGTACGCCCATGGCGACTCTCCTTTAGCGTTTCACCCCGGCTTTGCGTGCGGCATTCACATAGTTCAGGTAGTCTTCTTCGCTGCCTGATTGCTGCGCCTTTGCCAGAAGTTTCTTCAACTCCGGGTTTGGGCCTGATTTCTGCGGCACCGCCGATACTCCGGGGGAAAGTTTGTTTTTTGCCTGTTCTTTTTTGTCCAGTTCTTCTTGTGCTGCTTTGCCCATGTGCTCGTTGCAGTAGTTGAAGGCGAATTCCACCGCCGCCACATCTCCGTGCAGCCGGTAGACGTCGGCAAATTTGGCCCCTAGTAACTTGTCGATCTTGACCTGATCGGCAAACCACTTGCTGGATTCGTCCCACGCATCCTGGGGGATGCCCTTAGCCTCACGGAAGGTTTCAGCCGTGGCTTCAAGGCGTTTGCCTCGTTCGGCGTTATCCCGTTGCAGGGCGGTAACGGATTCCTGTTTTTTTGTCCATTCGGCCTTTTTCGCTTCGTTGTCCGCGTACCAAGCCTCGGTGTCGCTGATCCATTTTTCGGTACGGCGCAACTCGCTGAGGTACTGGGTCTTGTCGGCGGGATCTTCGGTGAGCCGGAACAGTTCCCGCAACTCCTCGCGACGCTCACATGCCGCCAGGTAGTCGTTGTTGATTCTGGTGGTCTGTTCGGGCGAAAGATCAACGAATGGTTTTTGCTCCGCTTCCAGACGAGCGCGGGTTTCGCTCTCGATCCGCTCCCGCTCCTTGGTCAGGGCTTCCGCCACCTTCTTTTCTGCAATTTGGGCGGCGCGTTCCTCCAACGGGGTCTGAACAAGCCCCTTTTTCTTCTCTTCCTCCGCAGCCTGGTCGGCTTCTTGATCGGTGGTTTCGTCGGCATCGCCTTCTTCGTCTTGATCCGCATCAAGATTGGACTCATCATCCTGGGTATCGGCCCCATAGTCGGCTTCTTCGCCTTGATTGCCCTGCTGATCCGCATCAGCAGCTTCGCCATCGGCGGCGGCGTCCAGTCCTTCGGGTATCCCCATCATCATCCAGAAGGGGAAAAGCATAATTTTTTTGATCCATTTATTCATGTCGTGGTGCTCACTTTCTCCCTTACGGGGTTACTTCCTGAACCATTCGAAAATCGACCAGCGCTTTTTCAGCGGGACTTTCTTATCCACCGCTGCGGGGTCGTAATTCACAATCCCTTCGATGATCCCCGGTAGCATGACGGTCAGCACGTAGCGCAGTTGCTGGTTGCGCTTGATCTCGTCGGGTTGCGTGTACGGATCGGCGTCAAGCTGGCGTTTCAGGGCCATACGGGCTTGTCCGCGCAGCTTACCGGCAATCAGGGCGGCGCCGGGGTGCTGCACCCACTCGCGCATCAACTCCCGTTCCTTAATCAACCGTTCGAGGTCGTCAAGCGATTCCCGCATTTTGCTGGCCTCCCGCGCTCATCGCCGCGCCCATCTCGCCCCGCATGTCCGGCGCTGCCATTCCGGACCGCTCGGGAAGTCCGATCCCACCGTTTTGCTTCGACTCGTTGATAGCTTTCTGCATCTGGGGGTTTTTGCCGTCCACTTTAGCGGTGATACTCATCCCGCCGGCCATCATCTTCTGCAGGAGCACCATTTGTGCTTGCGGCGGCAGTTGGGCCAGGTCGATGTTGATATTCGCCTTGTAATCGACCTCCGGGGGTTGCGGGGGAGGGGGTTGGGCGTTGAACTGGTCGGCATTGAATCCGGCCAGCACGTTCAATTGGCTGGCGATCTGCCCCCAATCGGTCGGGATGTTCCACTCTTTGCGGAATTTGGCGATTTCAAGGATATTTTGGGCTTTTTTATAGCGGGGAGTGGCCCCCAGCCCGGCGTTGATCTGCACATCAAACTCAAAGTCGAACATGGTGAGGTCGATGATCTGCCGGCCGTTGTGGAAGGTCGTGGGGAATTGTGTTCCGGCGTTCCGGGCGGCGATCTTCAACACAACTTCGTCAGATTCAAACGCCATGGTCAGATGGGCGATCAATGCCAGCACCGGTTTGAAAAAAGTGTTGTTGCGGATCATCAGGTTGACGCCCAACTTCGCGTTGTTGTCCTGTTCGGCCATCTGGTGAAGACCAAGCCCCTTGGTGGAACCCTTCATGGCGAGCTGGCGGGACCGGTCGGCAATACCCATGGGGACCAGTGAGGCGATATCCTGGGTCCGGGCATCGTCCATCCGCATCGATTCCAACAGCCCTGTGGGGTATTGGATAAACTCCACCTCATCCTTCTCAGCTTCAAACGCCCTCGCGTTCAGGACGTCATCCAGGTTGACGTTGTGGTCGGGGGAAAGGCGAATACGCCCGCCCTGGGCAATCTGTTTTGCAATGTCGTTGGCGTTGTTGCGATGATCGGAAAGTTCATCTTCGATGGGAGCAATAACTTCCGGGAAACCAACACCAGTGGCATCCCACAGCCTGGATTTGCAGTACCCAACAACCATCGGCAGTCGGTTGACCGGGCGACCGTTGAAGAACACATCGTTGACCGGCTGGAAGGTGGACAACTCGAAGGTGCCTTGCAATGAAAACTGCACAAACCACTGGAAGTCCCGTTTTTCGAAGAAAATCATCAATTCGGCGCGGTTCTTTTCCTGTAAATCAACACGCTCCGCATCGGAAAAGTCGTAGTTGGAAAGCTGCATCGCCGCGTCGTTGCCGTCACGGGTAGAAGAGAGCATCCCGAGGGCTTCGCCCATGTCGAAGTCAGCATCAAAAACGCCGATTTCCTTGAACTTCTCAATTTCCTCCGCAGTGACCGGAATCATAATCCCGGCGTAGGTGCCAAGGTTCACATCGAGGTAGGGGATCTTCGGGTCCCAAAAACAGTCACGGCGCGGCATGAGCTTGTCGATAACCCACGTGTCACGAACGGTGATGGTCTGGCTATTCTTCACCGTCTCAAACTCGTAAATGTCCTTCAAGGCGCCGTAAATGGCTTCTGGCACTTCCTCCCCGGTGGCCTTGAGCACCCGGCGATCTGGAAGGGGTTTCTCGTAGGCTTCCTTGACCCAATGGACAAAAGCGGCCTCAAGTCCATCAGTGGCGCCGGCCCTCAGGCTGGATTCTTCCCACAGGTGGTAGTTGGAGGTGTTGTCCTTCCGGTAAATGAAATCTTCGGTGAGAATTTGCGCGCGCTTGTCTTTGACCGGGTCGGTGGCCGTGCGGGAAGTGAAAGAAATAGCGTCAGGGTCTTGGTTGTATTCCAGGATGGCGTTTTCAACAAACCCATCAACGATGGAAGTTGATTTGGTGGAGGGTAGGGCGGAAAGCCCGCGGGATATACGATCCTGAGCATCGTCCAGGATCATCATGTACCGGTTGCGGCAGTCATCGATAATCGATTTGAGATGAAAGTCATACCAGTTGTCAAACGACCTTTTTAATTGCAAGGGCCGCGACAGATCATCGTCGTCGATATCTTCGAATTTTCCCGAAGCGCTGCCTTTTTCCATAATGCCGGAGTCTCCCTTTTTGACTCGTCCGGTCTTTACAAGCCTCCCCGCCCATTGCAGGAAAGTTAAATAAACAGATTATTTGTCAAATATCACAGAATAGTTGTTGACGTCAACGTAAAAAAACCTCTGTGAAATCCAGGCCCCGGCCTTTTTTCTTCCCACCCCGGCGGAATAGGTGATCAGGCTGGTAATATGACAGTGCGAGAGCATCAACCTCGTCAGGGGAAAGCCCCCCCAGTTTCCGCTTCATTTCCTTCTTGTCGGGCATTTTCAGCCTGTTTTCAGATAAGGTTTCAAACCTGACAGCCCCCAGGGCGTTTATCAGGTCTTCATCGTTGGGGATCGATATCGTGCCCTGAATAAATTCCTCACACATCCGCCAGTAGCATTCCGTCCGCTTGTTGAAAAATTTATCCGACTGGCTGGCCGAACTCCTGAAATCTCCTTTACGGGCATTCAGCCCCCGTGTCCTGAGTTTCGCGGGGAGATACCACCCCAGGCCGATATTGTCGATAAAGGCCACATCCGCCGACTCGTCGTTGAGCACGCTGGCAGACCAGTCTTCAAGCTCCTCGGAATCGTGCGTCTGCTTTTTAAACAACCGGACCACCGGGCCTTCCCGTACTACCGTTACCGACTTATCACCCCCGCCGGCGCAGTCAACCCCGCACATGACAGGTTCACTTCCCGTTGTCTCAAATTCCCTTTCGATGGCGTCCATAATCCGGTCATAAGGGATAAACCCACCCTCAGAAACAAGGGGCGGAAGACCCAAAACCTTGACCCGGTACGTGTTGGAATCCTTCCCATACCTCGCCATCTTCTCAAGGTGTTCAGGGGTGACAAGCTCGGACTCTTCGGCGTTCCATCTTCCGGTGATCCACTTATCGGCATATTTGTGGTGGGAGTCGTAAGCATACCCTTTTGCCTTGATCGGGTTGAAGATCATCAGGGCAAAGTTGACTTTGCGGGTAAGCGTACCTTCCAAAGGTTCAAAGATCGGCTCGGGGCAACCGGCGGCCTCGTCAACAACAATCATCTGCCAATCTTCGTGGCGCCCGTAAATGGTCTTCGCCTGTTCCTCCACCTGGGCATGGGGGTTGATAGTGACCGCCTCAGCAAACCATTCCGCCCCCGGCCGTTTCGCCCCTTTGTGAAAAATCTTCTCAGTCTGCCACTCCAAGGCGTCTTCTAATACCGTCGAAGAACGCGGGTCCGAAGGATTGGACGCCACAGCCAGGCGCATAACCTTGGAAACCTCGCGCCAGAGGATATTCCGCAGGTGCTTCCCGGTGACACCAGTCGCGGTTATCAAAGCGTTGGGGCAGCAATCAAGCATCCAGCAAATCGTCAGTGCCGCAATAAAATCCTTGCCGACACCCTGGCCGGCCATGATGGAAATACCGATCTTCGAGGCGTATTCAAGTTCCTCGTCGGTCAAAGGCGGGCCGTCATAACCGGGTTTATTGGCGTTCCAGGCTTTTATTTTTGCGTTGACCAGCTTGCCGAGTTCAAGAAAAAACCAAACCTGTTGAGAAGAGAGTTTAACGGATGGGAATTTGTCATAGACCCAATCGATAGGCTTTGTGCGCCAATGACGGTAGGAGGCTGCTTCTTTTGATTTCTGTTGTTCGGGGGTCACAAGCCGCCCCTTGCTGGTTGCCAAAACAAATAATAACGTCCAGGTCCGACATAATGTTCTGCAATAAAACAAAGCTGGTGAGTAGTTTCTTTCCGCGAGTGAGAAAACGGGTCGATCCGTCTGCACCACCACGGCAGCATTATACGCAGGACGTCCCCTACTGGTGCACCGGTGGACAGTGGGGTCACTTTGCCACGCCATATCCATGCGTCGGGGCACAGAGAACCTTCGGCAATATTTTGGTTGGAGTAGAATCTCATCAAAAGGCCCCTTTATTTTTTGTTGCGCGGAGAGGGGAGATACAAACAAACCGGGGGGCGTCCCATCCCACCCCCCCGTGGATGGTTTTGCCGCTGGCCCCAGCTGGGGAGGAGGAGGCCCGGCCCGGCCAGGTTTGGAGCCAGTCCCCGGCCCCTTGCGTGGTGCCTCCCTAGTCCATAGCTAGGCTGTCTAGTGCTGCAACGCTATGGAATAATTATGGTTATCACGTAGTGGCTTTCCCGAGTGCAAAGAAAAGCATCAATCTTCGTCGCTTTCGAGCACTGCCGAGGCCATCCGGACCGCTATGTTCTGGGTAGATTGCCCGCGCTCCAACCGCTCTTTGTCGTAGAGCGTACCGAGTAAAATCGTGCGATCTCGGACACTTGCCTTTTTGATATCGGCCCTGCTGAATGACCCGGCGACCGTCTCTTGTAGCCCTGCAAATATATCTGCCCTGTTTATCTTGAACGATTCCAAGTGTTTGTCGGTAATCCCATATCTCTTAAGCATTTGCCCGACCGCGTTTGGAGAAACATTCAGATTTTTGGCGACTTGAGTTTTGTTATTGCCAGCAGCGAGTTGGGCCACAATTCTCTTGATAGGGGTATGCTTTGGAGCTTTGCGTGGGTCTTTCTTCCTGGTGGTTTTCTCGGTGGGTTCCGCCACGGTGCTCTCCCGCCCGTTGGTTGGGCGCGCTTGCGGCGCTGGCCGGCGCTGCGCTTGGTTATGCAGTTTTGGCCCGTGGGTTTGGGCCATCTGCGGATATGTTGGCTGCGTACAATGTTCCGCTGCGGTTATTGGCCGGAGTATATGGGGTTTTGGGGGCGCTGCCGCCTCGCTCATCCTATATCTCATGCCCCTGCGCTCTCAGGGGTCGTTTGGGGGCGCGGGCCACGCCCTCCGGCTATTAATTCCGCTATAACCCAAAATGCCTGTTGTTGTCAACAAAATACCTGTTACTCGACACCTTCAAAACGCTGGAACTCCCCGAGCCATATCAGGGGGATTGACCTGTTGGCTTCCCCGTTGCGCTGTTTGGCGATTATCAACTCAGCCACCGACATGTGCTCATAGAGGTTGTGGTGGTCATCGTCCACTCGGTCTATGCATTTTTGGCAGTACACCGCCGGGCGGAACGGGAACAAAATCATGTCCGCATCCTGCTCAATCTCGCCCGAATCTCTCAGGTCACTCATTGTGGGTTTTTTGTTGGGGCGATTTTCCACGGCTCGGCTCAGTTGGGAAAGCAGAACAACAGCGCAATCCAATTCCCTCGCCAGTTGTTTCAACCCCCGGGAACACTCCCCCACTTCCTGCGACCTATTGTTTTTCTCGCTCATCCTCATCAGCTGCAGGTAATCTACTACCACCAAATCCAGACCAGAGCGTTTCTGTTTCCGACATTTCGAGCGGATCTCCCGCAGCGAGATTGCCGGGGTATCGTCTATCAACAGGCGCATGCGGCTGATTTGTTCCTGCGCCCTTACACATTTTGTCCATTCAGTGTCGTGGAGTTGACCGCTGCGCATCCGGGTGTAGTTGATTCTCCCCCGACTCGTTATCATCCGGTCCATGATGTTTTCCCGGGACATTTCGAGGCTAAAAATCATCCCCGCATCGTTGGTGGCGCCACAGATGTTTTCCGCGATGTTCGATGCAAGGGCAGATTTGCCCATTGAGGGCCGGCCAGCGATAATGACGAGGTCGCCACGATGAAGCCCCTCGGTGATGTTGTCCAGGGCGGGGATGCCAAAACTCATACCCTGCACCTGTCCCCTGCGATCATGCCGGGCCTGTAACCGCTTATTGGCGTCTCTCAGTAAGTCGGTGACAGCTACCGGTTCGTTTTTCTGCTGCACGGACAGTTTCATCAGCGCGGATTCGAGCAATTCCCCAGCGCCAGGTTCCTCGGCATACCCCAACGCCGTCAATTCGTTGCCGACTGTGATCATCCTACGGTTCAGTGCCCGGTCTTTGACAATCCGGCAGTAGTAGGCGCAGTTTGCTGCGGTTGGAGTGTAATCGGCCAGGGTGAGGATGTAGGCCATACCCCCAACGGCT
The DNA here is from genome assembly GCF_008802355.1 of Oryzomonas sagensis. Classification (NCBI taxonomy): domain Bacteria; kingdom Pseudomonadati; phylum Thermodesulfobacteriota; class Desulfuromonadia; order Geobacterales; family Geobacteraceae; genus Oryzomonas; species Oryzomonas sagensis. The sequence goes on from NZ_VZRA01000004.1 coordinate 28,840, forward strand.
TCCAAATCTCCCCGGCGCCGCAGCTCGTCATTGAGGGTGATCGCGTCAATCGGGCTATCTGCATCCGACAGGCTCACCATGGCGCCGAAGATTTTACGATGCGGCTCCCGGTAGAAATCATCACCCGACAGGATGGAGAGGGCCGTATGCACCGTCTCGTTGTCGAGGAAGATCGAGCCAAGTACCGACATTTCAGCAGCCGCATCCTGCGGCGGTAGTTTCTGATCCTGCATAGCGTTCCCTTGCTCGTTTTATTGCATCAGACATTTCAGGGGCTACAGCCTGTTTAATTTCCTCAACCAGCTGGGCATCATTTTTTTTCAGGGGGTAAAGGTCTTGCCAGCACGCCGCAGTTGATTGGTTGAGCACCGCGATAGGGTCTTGCCCTTGCACCTGTAATTTTATCAAATCGCCTACTCGTAGTTTCATGGCATAAGGAGTCAGAGGCTTTTTAATTTTAACCCTCATCTCTACGTATGCTTTCCAAGCGATACAGATTTCGAACATCTCCCTTTCTTTTTTTTCTTTAAAAGATTCTCTTTCTTTTGTATTAACCTTTTTGGGTAACGGCAAATTACCTTTTTGGGTAACGATTATTACCTTTTTGGGTAACGTTACCTTTTTGGGTAACAACAACCATGTATTGTAATTCTTGTTAATTCCATAACTTGTGCCTTTTGCGTTACCTTTTTGGGTAACTATCATATTCATGTTTTCGAGCTTCGAAATGGCTCTCGAGATATGGGTTTTTACAATGCCCGTAGCGTCCGAAAGCTGGCTCAATGCGATCACATCCGACTTTTTCCCATACCCATAAGTTTTTCTCATGATGGTCATAAAAACCTGCATTGATTCACCTGGGATACGAGTAAGACATAACGCATCAAGCAACTCATTTGCAATCTTGGTGTAGCCGTCTTCGCATTGTGGCCCCATATTTCACCCCGCCGCGTGGACAAGCAATGGAGTCCCACAAACGGGGCAGTAGTTGGCATGCAACGGTGCCAGATATTCCTCTTTGCTCTCCGGGTCTATCAGCACACCAAAAAGTTTTATATCGCAGCACTCGACCTTTTTAACGTCTTTTTGTGCCATTATATCACCATTGTAAACACAAAACCCCCAATCCTCATGGATGCAGCCACTTGGAAAAGGGGGTTTTGCTTCTGGCTAAAAGCCATACCGTAAACTAGCCGAACCCCTGCACAGGCTGAACTAGTAATTTTATATTGAGCTACCCTATCATATCTAGACATTTTTGTCTCTACTTCGTTATCTCTTTTTTTAAGTAGCCAACTGTTTTTTTGGCCTTGAGTGTTTCGTGCAGATAGCCCATGGCGTTGAAAATGAGAGCACACAGAGCCTCTTCGTTGCATACTCCCCGGCGGTGATCGCGCCACCAGTCGAAGAAATGCCGCCAGCCTGACTTGATATAGGCGTTCAGCGGGATACCCTTTTGCCAGTTGTCGGATTCCCTCAGATTACCGTCGGCCTGGGTACGGTGCTGGTTCATGTATGCCGCATACCGTTCAAGCACAGCGGGGGAGAGAAAACCCTCAAAATCAATTTTGTCATCATCGCCATCCCGGGTTGCCCCGGTTGAAAATTCGCGCATATCCACCCTTTCGATTTCAATTATTTTTCTCCATACGTATTTTTATTTGATTTTTGTGTTGACAAATATCATTGGTGGTGTTATTGTTAAATCAACGATGGGAACACATCAAACCAGGAGGCCACACCATGAACGCGAACGAAACCACCACGATTAAAGCTCAGGTGCGCGGCAAAGAAATGACCCTCAATGTTTTGAAGCGTGGCAGCAAACAGTTCATCAACGCCGATACCGGGGACCGCTCCTATTCCATGGTCGAATGCATCTCAAAATCGTTCGGCGTTCAGATGCAGGAAGCCAACGAGATCAAAAAAGCAAACGGGTTATGGTGATGAGGGGCGGCGCACGAGAGGGGGCCGGGCGCAAACCCGGCTCAAGCAACCGCCAAGTACGATGGCCGGTCAGGTGGACCGAGGAAGAGCAGCGGGAAATTGAATCCGCCGCTGTTGCCATGAATCGGCCTCCATCTGAGATCATCCGCGCCGGCACACTCGAAAAAATACGTATGGAGTTGTCAAAGATCGTGGCCCCCGGATAGGGGGCTATCCTTCCCGGTGGTGTTGGTTAATCAGACCAGCCTTTCGACCATTTCCTCTAGAAGCCGTATCTTCTCCGACATCGCAGATTTAGCATGCTGGGGTATCGCGGGGTCCAGAGTCATACCCCTGAGCATGTTGGCGGTCGATTCAAGCAAAAGAGCTATTTCTTCTTGCAATTCTTCCATTATTCTCTCCCTTCGGCCTATTGGCTTAATTTGGCTCAACCCTTTGGCGCTGGCGGTAATGGTTGCCATTCATGGGCGGTGGCTAGACCTGCGAGGAAGGCTATTTTAGCGTGATCAGGGTCAACATTTGCCGTATGCCGCCAAGCGCCTGTTTCTTGGTAAAACCATTCCTCAAACAGTTCCTCCGGTGTCTTGCTCATGCCCATCTCCCCCCATGTTGTCCACAGTCAATTATTTGGTCGCCATATTCGTAAAAAACAGCAGCCGCAAGATAATTTTGGGGCATTCGTAAAAAGTCGTTGACGGATGAGTAAAATAACTACTCACTGTCAATCTGGTTATACCGCCATTGTGGCGGTATAACCAGATGTTAAGCCGACTATGGTCGCTCTTTCGCATTATCGAATATTTGTAAAAACTTGTTGCCGTCCGTGTGAGTGTCCACGCAGATCATGGTGTAGTCCTTGCCACGGTAAACCCACTTTGGCAGAAACCGCTGAGTGTAGATTTCGTTTGAATATCCATCATCCTTCGTACCGCCGAAGAGGTTTTTTTCTTCCCTGGCGAATTTGACTTCATCACCGTGGGCCTCTCCGGTCAAGTGCCAGAAATACTCTCTGGCGTCATCAATCGGGATTGCTCGCCAGTCCTCGACATATCCGAAGTAGTCGAAAATTTGTTTTTGCAGGTCAAGGTACTGATCCAATAATTGCATAATTCCTCCCGTAAATTAGTGGTTCGCCGGTTTAACCAGGATGCCGCCCAAAGACGGCGGTCAGCGCCCAGGCCGTTAAATATGTGTAACTTTATTGAGTACATTTTTGATGCGTCAACGACTTTTTACGAATACCCTAATTTTGAAAGACCTTTTGCCAACCGGGTTAATACATCTTTGTTGCTTTCTTGGCCCTTGCCGGTCATACGTCCTCCTTAATGCCGTACTTGTCGCGTAACTCATCCAAATCGCAATCTTGGATATCGTAAATATGCGTTGATCCTATAGCGTCGGGTACAGTCCCTTGGTTGATGATATACTGGATGATCTCCCGCGCCGTCTCTTGACGGGCCTGTTCAAGGGATTTGTCGTAATCGGCTTTTGTCATCATCAGCATATAATCTGGGTCAGTCGGTAATACGATTTTTGCGCATACGGGTCCTAAGAGTGATAACTGCTGTTTCAGCGCGTCCCGCTCCTTGGTAAGCTCGGATACCTGGGCGCGGAGGCGGGCGATCTCGTCAGCGGCCTGGATATACCGGGAATGCCGCTGCATCTGGTCTATTGGGCCATTGTTCCACAACTCAATAGGCATCCTTAAAACTGCTTCCAGCATTATTTCGCTCACCCCTGTACCTCCTTGAGAGCAGCGCGGGCAGCATCGACACATTTTGCAAACACGATAGGGAAATTTTCTCCATCCATTTTGGCTATCCTTTCCAGTGCCTCTCTATACTGGGCGTTCTCGGCTTGCAGGGCGGCAAAACTATTGCCCCTGTCAACCGCCTGTATCCGGTTGCATTCAGCGTCCAATTCTGCCGCTTCCAGGGCCGCGAGAAGACCTTGTATGATCTTGTCGGCTTCCGGAACCGCCATCGAGTTACAGTATTTCGACCGAACCCATGCCCTTGCTCTTTCCTTCAACTCTTCGTTATTGTTCATGGGGTACCTCCAAGATAATCCCGCATTGCAAATAGTTAAAAACCACCTGGGCGCCGGTTTTGCTACTTGTTGACCGTGCATACCCGCATGACAGTAGCGCCACATCTAGTTGTTTTTCTATCAACTGGATATGTTCGATATTTTGGGTATCCAGACCAAAATTTAACGTCACGGTAACGGGATATTTCATCCCCTCCGGTGCGGCGGGAGTCGGGCTGTCGCAGCCGCATGACTCTATTTTTACCATCCAAATCGTGCCAAATCTTGGCTCTACCGTGTTGCCGCCAGCTAACCACTTCCCCAATATTTTGCCAGCATCGTTGCGGTTGGTGCGGCCATAATCAAGGGCCCCAACAATAGCCCCGCATCTACATCTCGCTATGTATCCGGTCGGCTTTTCCTGCATGGTCTCCTCCATCCTGTTAATTGTTAGCGGGGGCCGGGCTTGATACCGGCTATCAGATCATGTGGGCCATCTCTACGGATGCCTGTTACCTGCGCTACCGCTGCGCGTCCTTCAGTGCTGCCCCGCTGTTAATTTTGTGGCAAATCTGCCACTGGGTTATTGCTGCGCCCTGAATCGCTCATTGTACCCTGCGATCATCTCCGCCAATTTATCAGCACCCCACGGGCCGCGCTTGCCATGCTGGTTATGCAGCCTATGGTGGCAGAGGTAACACAACGGGATGGTCTTAAAATCGCTCCCCTTGGTGCTCATGCCCCCGCCCTCGGTGTGGTGTGAATTGATACCGTCCAGGCGGCCACACATTGCGCAGGGCTGGCGGCGGATGAAGGACAGATACATCGGGCTGCGTTCTGGTTTGTCTTTGGGTAGCATCATGGCAGAGTGCGCCCGTAGTGCATGAGACATACGGCGTCGGCCATCCCGTCATGGGGCTTTCGGCATCCCTTTGGCACTAGGTTGATCTCCGGGTAAAGGTTCTCCGCAACCTGTATTGCGGCGTCCTTACTTTTGTCGGTCCCGGCCAGTACCACCTTCTTCCACGCTTGCGGAGTAGGCTCGATAATCTCGGCTCCAAGGGCCGTGAGGATTCCAAGCACCTCACCATACCCTTTACCAAATTTAAACGTGCTGGCGACGCCCTGTTTCGGCATGGAGTGGACAGACTCGACAACAGCCTTGAGTTTTGCGCCGGCAAGGTTGTCTCTCAAAAGCTGGTAAAGCTGTTTCCGCGTCGCTGGCATAGGATGTGATTTGACCGATTCTCCATTGTCCCAACACCACGCCACGCCCCCCTTGATGCCGGGGTCAATCCCCAAAATAATCATCCTTCTCCCCCTTCCGCCGTGGTGGGTGATTGTTAAATACCCATCTGCCTTTTTAAATCAGCTACTACCTCAGAAGCCGTTTCAGATGTCTGCTCGTCAAAAACTTGTGCCATAGCCGACCACCCCTTATCAGTGTCCTTCCCGTTGATTGCCATGGAACAGACGCCCAACCCTTCGGGTGCAAAGTAATATCTGAGTTCAGGTGCGCCATCATCCCCGCTATCAAGTTTAACGAGTATCTGGCCGTGCTCTTGCGTTTCAAAAAGCTTCGCAAACTTTTGCATATTATTTCTCCTTAAAATATTGACGGGATACCGTTGGGATATTTGCGGTCAAGCCCCACGCCGTTCGCGCCCGACCTCTTTGACCGCGTACCCGATAGATGCGATTGTTGAGGTAGCACCCATAAATGCGAACGTCCACCCCCACATCATGTAGCCAAAACCAAATCCAAGAACGGATGATATAACCCACAGCACTGCTATAATTTCCTCTGCATGGCTTTTACTCATTCTCTTCTCCTTTCTCCCATCAGGGCGGGGGTTGGGTTACAGGGTATTCAGATACTCCATCAATTGCCGCCCGATCCATTCGGTGTATGCCGGCGGGATCGCTTGGGCCAGACCTTTGCCGTTCATCCAGTCTATTCCCATTGCCTCGCGCCATTCCGCCGTGCTGAACTGAGTAATGCCGTCTCTCAAACTTCTGCCGCCAGCATTGCCGTATACCCCTATCGCCCTTTTCCGGTGGTCGCAACATGGCACCAGCCCAACATCAAAAGAGGTTTCAAAGTAACGGTGCCGTTGTAAATCTGCTGCTGTAATGCCAAGCCCAAACATAGTCCCGCAAAGCATGAGTTGAGCCTTGAGGGGAGAGCCCGGAACATTTTCTATTACGAACGGCTTACCTATCTTTTTGAGCAATCCCCGGGTCGCACCAACAAAGTCAGGATGCCCATCTTTGTATTTTGGCATTGTCTTCATGGCGGTGTATGCTTGGCACGGTGGGCTTGCATGGATAGCGTCGAACTCATGCCCGTGGGCCGCTAAATATTCCAATGCATCCCCCTGAATGAATCGAAAGGGGTAGCGGGGCTGTGGGTTGATATCTACGCCCGTCACGTCGAATCCGGCACGGTGGTAGCCCATTCCCGCCCCGCCTTGGCAACAAAATAAATCGAGAAGTTTCACGCCGCCTCCATGAAGTCGAACAGGGTGGGCATGGCCATCTCTTCCTCGGCCGCTTTCAAGTACCCGACGCCGTCCCGGAAATAATCGTGGTTCAGTTCGATGCCGTACCCCCGGCGCCCGAGTTTGAGGGCCATGTACGGCACCGTCATGATGCCGCCGAACGGGTCCATGACCACATCGCCTTTGTTGCTGTACCTGGTGATGATCCTCTCCACGATATCCAACTGCAGGGGGCAGACGTGAAGTTGCCGCCCTTTCATGCTTTGAGCGGTGTTGAGGGTCCGCATGCGGTTAATATCGTCCCAAATATCGCTGTTGATTGACGCTGGCGCCGCCACCATGAAAATCTTTGGCAGCTTGCCGCTTTCCTCCAGGCGCTGCACCATGGCCAGGTGCTCGTGGTAATTGTAAATGCTGTCCCGGCTGTACTTGCGGTAGGCCGCCTGGAAGGCCCCGCCGTCGATGGGGAGCGCGGCAATCTCGTCAGGGGTGAGCAACCGGTCCCCGGAGCTCCTCCAGTGAGCATGAGCATCCAACTGCCACCTGGAACATGGGTATTCCTCCTTGCTCTTCACCACCGGCACATCGGCATAGGCGGTGGATTTGTCAGAAGGGAGTTTACGAAACAGGAGGATGTATTCCGGGCAGCCCACTCCCATTTTAGAGCCGTCCTTGCACTGTTCCGTCCATCCCAGGCGGTAGGTCTGGTTGTTTTCCCTCACCACGTCCGTGTCCACAGTGATCATCCCGATCTTCTTGAAGCCGTGCCGCTGGAAGTGCAGGCTCGTCTCCTCGTGGAAGGAATCGCAGGTCGGCATGCCGTCGCCGGTCGTGTTGCCGAACAGGATGCGGTCTTTGACGTGGATCGCGGCAATGCGGCCCGGCTGGAGTATCCGAAGCAACTGCGGGGTGAGGAAATCCATCTGCGCCCAAAAATGAGGATTGCCGCTGGTGTGGCCAAAGTCGTTGTACGAGGGGGTGTACTCGTAATGGTTGGCGAACGGGATGCTGGTGCAGATCAGGCCGACGCTGTTGTCCGGCATCCTGGTGGTTTCCTCAACGCAGTCATTATTGACCGCGGTAAAAAGGTCGGTTTTGATTTCCACGCGCTTTACTCCTATGTGACGCTGCAGGACGCCCTCTTTCCCAGCGGCCGACAGCCCGTATTTTTTGATGATTGCAATCATCTTTTCGACCATGCGGTCATGCTGCGTCCACTTCCGTTTCAGGTCCTCCAGGATGGCCCGCTCGGATTCCGTATAGATCACGTCGATGCGGACCTGGTTCGGCTGCATGAAACGATAGATTCGGTAGATGGCCTGAATGAAATCGTGGAACTTGTGATCGATGCCGACGAATATTGCCCGATGGCAGTGGCGCTGGAAGTTCCCCCCGGCAGCGCTGATGCTTTTCTTGGTAGCCATGCGGGGGATTATGCCGTTGGCAAAATCATGGAGACGTTCGGCGCGCTCTTCCAAGTCTCCAGTCCCGGTGATGATAGCCACATCCTCAATGGTGTGTTTGATCTCGTCACGTTCGCTGTCCTGGTCATGCCAGATCAGGTAATGGTCATCCGGCGCCTCGTTGATAATCTCAGCGGCCTTGGCAATGCGCTGAACCATACTGTCCCGTTTCTCTTTGGCGGCCGCCGGCAAGCCACCGGAACTGGCATCCCGGTACAGCTTCATCTGCCCGTCGCGCTCGGCCCCGGCGCCGGCATGGTCCACCTTGATCTCGTGATACCGGATATCCATCGGCGGGAGGTCATAACCGGCATCGTCAAAGCCAAGGTCAGAGGGTTTGGTGATGAAGAGCGCCCAGGTTGACACCCACAGCCAGAATTCATCCTCTTTGTGAGGGTATAGCGTGAGGTTATTCGCCTTGCTGCTATCGCGCTGGAAGAATCTGGTCAAGGCCTGCCCGGTGTCCATCACCCCCAGGTACCCGGCGTAATGAATCAACTCTTTGTACCGGTTGGGCGAAGGAGTGGCCGTAGCAACGAACCGGTACGGTACCTGCGCGAACTTTGGCAGAAACTCTTGATACGTTTTCGAACCGAACGACCGGAGGATTGATGCTTCGTCCAGGGAGGTGACGGCGAAATAGCTCGGGTCAATATCGCCGTCGCGCACTCGCTCATAATTGGTGATCAGTACCTGCTCGGTTGATGCTTTGATCTCGGCCATATTGCGGACGTACCGGGTCGGGAGATTGAGCAGGTTATGGGCGTCGTTGGCAAACTCCAGGCGCACGTCGAGGGGGCAAACGATAAGCGCTCGGCCGCCCTCGTGCTGTGCGATGATGCGGCAGATTTCCAGTTGCTGAATGGATTTACCCAGGCCGAACGACTCGAACAGTGCCCGGCACCCACCACGGATCGCCCACTTTACCGCGGCGTGCTGGTGAGGTTTGAGCACCAGAGATATGGCAGAGTCAGGGACTTCAAAACCGCTCTCTTGGGCGATTTCTATTTTGCTCTTGAGGAAGTCCAGGTAGGCGTCGCTCATATCTGCCCCGCCATCTGCCGCATGGGGGTATCGCAATACCCGGCCCTGTAGATCGCCGCCGCCTCACTACGCGTCGGGAAAAGGTGCCTCACACCCTCGCGCTTGATAGCTGTGATCAAAGCGGACTTGCTACATCCTATTTCAGCCCGGACATCAGATTGCAGCATGCCGGACAACTCTATTAATCGTTCCCGCGTCAACTTGCGGGGCTTGCGGTCGTAATGCCCTTTCATGCCGCCATCCTTTCCAGAGACTTGCGCATCATGGTTTTATGGGTGCAATACGTGTTCGTCAGCGTTTGAGGGGAGCAGATAATCCCAAACTTGGCTTTTACCCATTGGCAGATGTCGGGCCACGGGTCTGTTTCCCGCATCGTTGTTATGTCCTCAAAATGCTCCCGTACGACCTGGGCTAAAGACATTTCCGGCCGGGGCAAGATGGGGATTTCCATGCGGGGGTGATCTGCAAATAGTTCCTCATGGTGGCCGCAGTAGATGCAACTGTATGCTGAGACAAATGGTGCTGCGTGGTCGTTTATCCTTACGAGGGAGGACGGCACCGGAGTGATCGTTATGAGGCGGTAGCCGTTCCTCCCTTTGCAATGTGGGCAATCCATTATTCGTAATCCCTCCATTTCACGTTGTGTTGGCACCCGAAGGCCATCGCAAATTCGATCAGTTCCGACATCTCGGAAACGCTCATTTTGGACGTATGCGCCCCGATAACCACAAAACCACCGTCTATGCCGGGTACAACCTTTAAACGCTTCAGCGAGGCGGTGAATACGTCCTTCCAATCCTCTTTGGTCAGCCTCTGCCCGTACCAGTCAACCTGCTCTGATATGTCGGTGAGCATGGCCCACATCCGGGCGTTCTGCTCGAGGTTGCGAGTGGTCTTATGCTCCCGGATATCGAGGTCATGGGCAACATCCAAGGGGAGTGCCCTGATGATCTCGATGGCCCGGTGGCGCAGGGGCTCGGATGATATGGTGAGTTTCTGCTTCATGCCCGCAGCGCCCTGAGGTCGGCAATCATCTGGTCAACGGAAGAGTTGAAAGCGACAACGGCGGCCTCCATCTTCTGAATCTCGCCATCATCCCGGCGGAAACGCACAACGAACAATTGCATTTCTTCGGGCAAGCGCGGGTCGTAGGAAACGAAATCCACCCATTTCCGGCCAGTACAGGCGAGTTGCCATGTCATCTGCGGTATGTATTGAGCGGGAGGTTCACCGCCCAACAGGTAATCAATGTGCGTTGCCGTGTTTGGACATTTGATCTCCACCAGCCCATCATCCCCCACCAGCCCATCCGGGCTTGCCCCGGCCATCGGGATTGTTGGGTGATCGATAAAGGCAACCTGCTCCACCGTGACGCCCTTCAAAAACTCGTAGCACTCACGGGCGAACGGTTCCAACTCGGTCCCGCGCTGCATGGCGGCATTGGTATAGGTTTCCTCCATAGCGCCGGTGAGACGCTCGCACACCAACTGCGCCCGATAGTTCCGAACCCCAGCCGATTCCGCGCTGCCCCGTCCCTTGCTCATTACGTCAGCCACTTTGGAGGCCGTGACCTTGCCGAGACGCATCTGAAACCATTCGGGCGTACCCTGCTGGATATCCATCACGCCCCCCGTTTCTTTTCGAGCATCTTTACGGCACTGGCAAATTTGGCAGCGGGGAGATACTTCACGGCGTCAATTTTCCAGTACACGCAAAATTTTGCCACGTCCGCCCCCACATTCTCGATCAGGGTGAGCAGGTCGCTTGCCTGGGCCTCGGTGATAATCGGGGCGTCATCTTTTTTACCGGCCCCGTTGCCGTCATCGTCCATGTCCCGACTTGAGAGCCCGAGGATTGCATAGAGGGTGTAGCGTTCGAGGTAGGAGACCGTCGACCCGATAGCTTGGATTGCGTTCTTGCTGCCGCTAGTGTCAGGGGAAGAGGACAAACTGGTTGACTCCGAATGCCCCATACGATGCGTGACGGTGCATTCAACGGTGATAAGGTTACCGTCCTGCCGTGTCTTCCATTGGTGGGACAGGCCGAATTGAGAAAGCAAAGGTTGTATGGCTTCGATGGACTCCGAAAGGCCCGCATATTTGATATTGTGGCCGGTACGAGTCTTGGCAATCGCCGGGGCTTTCTCCCGGAAATTTGCCATGGCATCGTTATATGCTTTCCGCGCCTCATTCGCCTCATAGCGAAGTTGCAGGTCGAAAAGCTGCTGCATCTGGTCAATACTCGCGTTCGAATGCTGCGCTCTCACGATTAGGTCCATCGGTGTGATTGATGCTGCCGGTATCGTGGTTATTTCATTATCCATTCGAGGCCTCCTTCTGCGGCTCTTCCGTATCCCCGGCGTTGAGTTCGGCAAGGTGAGCGATTTCTTTATCAATGCCCATAAGCGCGGCGGCTTGATCGTTCAAATCGCGTGCAGCACAAATGGCGGAGTAGATGGCTGCTTGGACTGCTAAATATTTAGTCGGGCCGTGACCGTGACAGTTGATGTATTCCCCGACCTGAAAACTAAGTTGGCATCCATAACGGTTATCGGGGTCATCATTGCCAGGATAAATCCGACCAATATCCCGCCCATCTACGATGATTCGCTCCTCTATCGCATGCGTTGGTCTTGAGGGTTGCAAAATTACGTTCATGTGGTATTCTCCTTCGTGACCTCCAAAGTCACTGTTGTTGATCGAGCCGTGCTAGCGGCTCTTTCTTTTTTAGTACTCAGCAGACCACTCCACATCGGCAGGAAGTCCGAAACTCGCCGCCTTCGCCTTCCAACAGTCCTTTTCCTGAGTTTCAAGATAGTATTCCCGGCCTCCGCTGGGACAATGGCAATTCAGGTAACGGAACGGCTGCCGTATACCCGGCAGTTTGAAACTGACGATCCGCATGGGGTATCCGTGGCCGTCATCTGCGACCTCGTGGATTACCTCCAAACCATCCAACCCCGCCATTTTGGACTTATCCATCACCTCATACGCTACCCGGCGTTGTTCCATGTTGTCGATTGCGAATACCTGAGGAGCGGAAATTGACCCGTCGGAGATTGATCTCCAAAGGTTCACATCGTCGAACCTGACGCCATGAATGAAGTACAGACCCCATCCATCAGGGTACTTGATCGCCATGTCTGATAATGAGTGCAGGCGACCTTGATTATCCTTTTCAGCCCTGGTCGGGCGGGCGCAGACCATAACGAAGTCCCGATTGGGCCAGATATAGTTGACCGATTCGCAGACCTTGCGATAAGCGGTAGCGCGATCTACAATATCTTTCGCCAGCTTGAGCTTGCAGACATCCATGAAAAAAGCGACGAAGGCCACGCCCCACCACCATCCGCCTACCCAGAACTGGCCACCGATCCAGTAATGCCAAGAGATCGAGACTCCGGCTTTATTGGCAATATTGGCAGCTGATTGGACCGCGCCACCGACCGCGCCACCGACCGCGACATCGACCGCGTCACGGACCGCGTCACCGACCGCGACACCGACCGCGCCATCGACCGCGACACCGACCGCGCCACCGACCGCGTCACGGACCGCGTCACCGACCGCGACATCGACCGCGTCACGGACCGCGACACCGACCGCGCCATCGACCGCGACACCGACCGCGCCACCGACCGCGTCACGGACCGCGTCACCGACCGCGTCACCGACCGCGACACCGACCGCGACATCGACCGCGTCACGGACCGCGTCACCGACCGCGACACCGACCGCGTCACCGACCGCGACATCGACCGCGCCACCGACCGCGACACCGACCGCGCCATCGACCGCGCCACCGACCGCGTCACGGACCGCGCCATCGACCGCGTCACGGACCGCGTCACGGACCGCGCCATCGACCGCGTCACGGACCGCGTCACGGACCGCGACACCGACCGCGCCATCGACCGCCCCACGGACCGCGACATCGACCGCGCCACCGACCGCGACACCGACCGCGCCACGGACCGCGTCACGGACCGCGCCACCGACCGCGTAAACGCCGCTTGCGCGGCGTTTACGCCAAATCCCCTCAGCAACTGCTGCGGCTAAAGCGCCAACGAGCGGGGAGGAAACCCGAATCACGCGGGACGGGTATGGGAGGCCGGCTTTTTCGTAGCAAATCGGCATGTGTTTGTCGAAAGTAGCCCAGTCGGTTTCGCCGGTTTTGAGACCGATATTGATCCATTCCTGTGCGAACGCTGGCATTACGGCCTTCTGTTTTTCCGTCAATTTATCGATACGAATTGGCATGTCGGTTCCTTTCAGTCGACGACCTGGGTCATGGACTCATGTTTGTGTTCGAACTGGCGGCGGAGCTCGTAAACACCCGCAGGCAGCTTCGCGGTCTTGATGGCGCCTTTCCCCGCGCCATGGTCCGGGTGCAGGAGCGTGCAACCTGTAGTGGCCATCAGATAGCCAAAGACGAACTGGTCAACACCCTTGAGGTACACCGTGCCATTGCGGACATCGTGGTTATTACCGCCGCTGCCCTGCATAAGGGTTTGAGTGGAGGCCGCCTGTAACCCTTCCGGTAACTTGTCGATTTTCACCAGCGCTAAATCCCCGTGTCGAATTACTCTTGTTTTTTTAGCCATTTGCTTGTAACCTTTCTGTGATCCCTTCGATCACCGTTTCAGGAGTGGCCCCCCTGCAAAGGGGCTTTTCTATTGCTTCGCCAGAAACGCCCACACCTGTCGTTCGATCCCGTCAAGCTGGTTCTGCAACAGCATCTCCGTGATATCCCCGTCGTTGTGCTTCACCGTTGCAATGTCGATTTCCGCCGGGCTGTCTGGCGTGATCGGTAGGCCGTAACCATCTTTTGTGCCGCGGTCCGCCGGGGTAAACTCGAACTCGACCACCAGAGGCACGTCGAAGTACGTGATATTTGCGATCATCGTCCGTTCATCCTCCCCATGCAGACGATCAGGGCCGCGATACCGCAACAAACCCCAAAGACGATAAATGTGGTCATGGGCGTTCAATATTTTTCGGATTGGGCCCCCTGGCGGCCAGCATGGTGTCTGCATAAGCGTAAGCATCCTGGCAATGATTCCCGCGGGAGTCGTCTGGGCAGAGGGGGATAATTGCTGCCAGCGCCGCCATGGCAAACTGGTCCCGCAAGGTGGTCCGCTGATGCTCAAGCCCTTTGGCGTAAGCCACAAGCTCTTCCATAGCGTTGGAAGTGCTTTGGTCTGAATGCAGCCATTTATTGAAGATGTCTTCTGCGTAGCTCATCGCCGTACCCTCGCTTCCATCTCCGCCCGGTCCTTCCGCTCCCGGGTGTGCATGAGGATTGTCTCAGCCTCGTCATGGGTGGCTGCTTTCGCCAGCGACGAGGGCGGGGACAGCACCGGGGCATCTTCGGTTGAGCAAAAGCAGATAGTGCCACAGGAGACGACGAGGGCGATCAGGATTAACAGGCCCCGGAGTTGTTCGGCGTATTCGCGGGCCGTCTGCCGGCGGGTGCGGCGGTCGAGGGTTTGCAGCATTTGGCTTTTCATGTCTGTCGCCTCCAACAGAATACCTGTTACACAAGGTAAAAAAATAGCGCTACGCTTTCCGCTTCTTGTCTCCGAACAGTCGGCCCATGCCATCGGGAGTGACCCACCAAGCCCCTCCGCGCTTGACGGCCCCTGGTACATTGCCCCGCAGACATTCCAACGAAAGATATCGAGGGGCAAGCCCGTACAGGTGGGCCACTGCTCCCGATCTGGCCCGGGCCATGTTCTGAAACTGTGTCAGGGTTATTTTCTGCACTTCTGTTCTTGCCATAATCTACTCGCTTTCCAATGAAATGTACGCAGGGCAACCATTATCAGCGGGGATATGCTGCGGCTCTATCATCGATGTGTGGTTGATCAAAACTTCAATATCTTTGCCGTGAATAGTTTTAAGCGCCTCAAGTTTACTGATAAGTGCTTCAATGTTCACACGCTGCCCCTTTCCACAAGTAAATTGTCTTCCTTGAGAGCATTGATTTCTTCCTGGTTGATTTTAACTGTACCATTCAGCGTGTTTCGAAACCGTACCGGGTCAAAATTGCGCTGTTTTGCCCATGTTGCCATTTTGCGGCCGGTTTCATCGAAACGTTTTCGTGTTTCTACTAAATCAATCAATTGATCACCCCCTTTTTAACTCGTTTGGTAGAAATATGTTCAGAATGTGTTATTGTGAATTTGTGCTTTATGTATATTCCTATGGAAACGACCTGTCAATAATAAAAAAGAAGATATCAAGGAATTTTTATGGAAAGCGTCTACGACCGGATACAACAGGCGATTGCAGCCTGTAAGATATCCAGAAATGAACTTGTTGATATCACTGGATACACTCAGGGGGCAGTAAGCAAAATATTAAATGGCGGAGTAGGGATCACTCCCCAGTTCATCAAAATTTTCTGCCTGGCGCTTGGGGTGTCCGAAGATTGGGTTAAGACGGGCAAGGGGGGTATGTTCTCTCTTTCTCCTGCGGCCCGGGAGCTGGTTGATCTCGTAAAAGGTCTATCTGATGCCGAAGCACAAGCAATCCTTGATCGTAGCCGTAACGAGAAACCAAAAAAATCATCAGATCACGTTTAGCAGACACAATCCGCCTCCTAAGTGCAAGATGGTATTTTTTGTAGCATACAAGCCTGACAGAATAGGCCCACATGGGGCAGTATGGTTATTATTTTGAGGTAACCAATGTAATGCCATGTGGCATTACATGAAAGTAAAAAAGAGAGTGGGAGGGGCTTTGTGCAGGATTACAGGCGGGCGACTTCTCTCGATACAAGCCAGCGTATCAGCTCGGATTGGTTCATTGAATACGCTTTAGCAACTTTTTCGAGATCCGCCTTTTCCATGGGAGTGAATCTGACCTGTACGGGCTCGGTCTTGAGGCGCATAACGTATGTATATACAGCATGAGCCGGTAAAAATAAAGGAGGCGTTTATGTTGAAGCCAATGAATTTGGTGCTGTTGGCTGCTTTGACCATCATCCTTGCCGGATGTGGCCCGCACATGACCACCACGGATCTTGCCCCTGGCATGACCAGCCAGGAAGTAATCCAGAAACTGGGAAAGCCCACCAGCGCCTCGCTGGTGGACAATATGAGATACCTGATATTCAAGGTGAATGACGACGCCTTTGGCCGTAGCGATAATTTTTACGCCGTGGGATTCAAGGATGATCACCTTGTCAGTATCGCCCCCCTACCAGAAGACATGCAGGAAAATAGCATTTTCGACGCAGTTAAAAAACGAGGCATTTTTGTAATGCATTAAAAAAATATGCTTGACAACGTTAAGTTATGTTGTTTAATGTCTTTCAAGACAGGTAAGTTGTCTGTTATGACAGGAAAATGGAGGGTTACATGAAGGCTTATAAACCACTACAGGACGCATTCCGCAAAATGGACACATCAACGGTACACTGGCACAAAACTTCCAAATTTCCAAAAACCATGGAAACAGCCAATGCTGTT
This sequence comes from Oryzomonas sagensis, assembly GCF_008802355.1. Taxonomy (NCBI): domain Bacteria; kingdom Pseudomonadati; phylum Thermodesulfobacteriota; class Desulfuromonadia; order Geobacterales; family Geobacteraceae; genus Oryzomonas; species Oryzomonas sagensis. The sequence continues at coordinate 45,297 of NZ_VZRA01000004.1, forward strand.
TTATACCGAGATGCGGTTGTGGACGCTTCAACTCTGGCCTATTTGGCCCACTGCCTCGGTTTGTCGAATGCCCAAGTAGTGGCGGTTTTAGACCAGTACGCGAAGGATGCGCCGAAGAAAGCTGCCGAAACGGCCATCCTCAAAAAGCTGATTGCCCCTATTGATCTAAATCGGGATGAGCAGGATCTTATTGAAAAAATACGAAAGCTGGATGATGCCAAGCGCAAGCTTGTAGCGGAGATGGTGAGGTCGTTATGAACGACAAATCAGTGTTTAAAAAACTGGTATGCCCCAATTGTAGAAAATGGACACCGGACGCGACAGGGAAAGCCGTACAGGAATGTCCTAAATGCCGCGTCAGGATGCAACCGTCCGTTAAGTGGCATGTCCGTATTACCCGAAACGGGAAAACGTCTGTAAAGGCCGTTTCCAGCCGCAGACAAGATGCAATAGATTATCTGCACGCAGCAAAGGATGCTGTCCGCCGCGGGGCTCTACTGCCGGGGGAAGAAAAACCCATTACCTGGGAGTCTGCCAAGAAAGATTTTTCAGACTGGATTGACCGTTTCAACGAGAAAGACGATACATACGCCCTATCATTCAAGACGCGGGAAATATACCACCTCTGTCTGCGCCATCTCGACAACCATTTAAACGACGACCTGCAATCCATTACCGTCAAGCAGGTTGCGGATATGATCACCGAACTTTCCCGCACTCTATCAACAAAATACGTGTGTGAGACTGTCAAGCTGCTGAAACGGATGTATTCGTTGCAGTGCGGTTGGCACTCTGCCCGGACAAATCCCGAACTCCATGCCGTGGCCGCCGACTTGGCTAAGATGGAAATGCCAGACTACAACAATAAGCGGCTGCGGTTCCTCACCGTAGAGGAAACCAAAGTACTGTTGGACAACTGCACTGCCCCGCACCTGAAACTGGCGATTCAGATTGCCCTCGCTACTGGCTGGCGCCATGGTATGATTATGGGGCTTGAATGGCGGCAGATCGATTTTATTAACCGCACTGCCACATTTCAGCCAAAAGATATGAAGTCGGGCCGGGTGTTCGTGGCCCCGTTGATGGGGGGAATCTCTGTGCTGTTGACCGAATGGCGCAAGCTCCAAGCGAAAAAGAAAATCAGCCCCTTCGTGTTTCAATCCCCCACGCGGAAGGGCCAGCACATGGCTGATATGCAAACCAGCTGGGAAAAGCTAATGGAGGCATGCAATAAAAAATTGCAGAAGGAGGGAAAGCCCGACTTTTCAGATGTGTGCTTTCATACCCTGCGGCATACCTTCGCCTCGCACTTCCTGATGAACGGCGGCGACCTTGCTACACTCTCGGAACTGCTTGATCACGCTTCAATCCAGATCACTAAGGACCGCTACGGACACCTTTGCGTTGAGCATAAAAAAAAGGAAATAGACCGATTCGAGGGGGTGTTTTTTCAGTCTTCGGTCGACAGATAATCTGTTTCAGAGTGCAAAAAAGAGTGTAAGTTGTTCGACGTGCTTGTACGAATCGAAAGGCGATCATAAGCGGGTAAACCCTTGTGGCCGTTCATTTTATCTAACTATGCATAATACTTGTTAAAATTGATAAACAGGTTTTCTGCTGGCCTTTTTTAAAAGAAAAACCACCGTAAAAACGATGGTTTAAGTGGCGCGCCCGGAGAGATTCGAACTCCCGACAACCTGGTTCGAAGCCAGGGACTCTATCCAGCTGAGCTACGGGCGCATACTGAGATTATGACAACTGAACCGCCATGCTGATGGTCGCTCCAGGTATCAGGATGGCACGTGGTGAGTCATGCACCTGCATATTCGAAAGCCCTAAGATATCACATGATGCAAAATTGGCAACAGCGCGGAAATGATTGCGTTGCCCGGTTTTTACCACCCACTGCGATGGTGATTTATTTCCCGTAACGTTCGATGAACCCCTGAACCTGGAGAGCGGTCTCGCTGGTCCGGTCCAGCTCCAGGTAACGGCGCCACGCCTCCCGCGCCTTGTCCATGCGGTTCAGGTCGAAGGCATTGACGTATCCGACATTATACAGGCTTTCCAGGTTATAGGGCGCGATCTTGAGCGCCCTCTCGAAATTTGCCAGGGCTCGCGTGAAATCGCCTGACTGGCGGTACATAGCCCCCTGGTCGTTGAGTATGTCCGCATCGTCGGGGACGAGCGCCAGTGCCCGGTCGTAGGCCTCAATGGCCTGCTGGGGTTGGTCGCCGTCGTAATAGGCATTTCCCAGTTCGCGCCAGGCTGCCTGATTGCCCGGTGACTTTTGTGTTTTCTGGAGTGCCTCGGCAATACGTGCGCGTACCTCTTCAGGGACCTGTTGCGTACTGGCCTCCTCCGTGTCGTTGCTGTCCGGCGTTTCCACCTCATCGTCCGAAACGGTTTCATCCTCAAATGACGGGCAGACCTGTTTGGCGGCCAGGTCGAGAGCCGAGCCGGGGAAGATGGCTGCCAGCGGGCCTCCCCCCTTCATTCTCGCCAATCGTTTCCCGTCCGGTCCGATGATGTCGATGAGTTCCAGAACATCCGTCTGTTCGCTGCAATCTATTTCGTAATATTCCAGGTGGAGGCGGTACTGTTTTTCGCCATATTCGCCGGCAGCCAGTTTGCGCTGCGGTTCGCCCAAGGGGGTGAACCGCAGCCAGACGGTTACCCTGCCCAGGGGGGTCAGTTTCAGGGAATCCATGTCAACGGCGACGTCATGGCGCGCCGTACGGGCCAGGGGGCGCCATTGGATCGCCGCCGCCGTTCCCTGAAGAACAACGCCCAGGGAGGCCGCCAGCACCATGAGGCGCACGAAACGGTATGGTAGTGCTCGTCCTCTGTTCACATTGAATTCCCCGGCATTTTCAAGGATAGGCCCGACTGCGCCATTGTACTGGAGCATGGTTTGTTTTCAACTGTTTTTTCCGCGGCGTTTCATCTTTTGCCTGGAGTGCTTCCGACTTGACGCCTATACTGTTTTAAGGTAGCTTTCGGCAGATAGAGTATACAGGAAAGGTGACGCCGGAAATGCGCGTAATTGCGGGTAGTGTGCGGGGAATGAAGCTTGCGGCGCCCCGAGGGATGCAAACCCGTCCTACAGCCGACCGGGTCCGTGAAGCACTTTTCAGCATCGTTTCGAGCCGTCGCGACCTTCAAGAGGCCCAAGTGCTGGATATCTGTGCAGGAACCGGGAGCCTGGGGATCGAAGCCCTCAGCCGGGGGGCGGCCTTTTGTTGTTTTGTGGAGCATGATAGGCACGTACAGGCGGTTTTGGAAAAAAATTTGGAGGCCACCGGCCTTGCCTTCCGGTCTCAGGTCCTTACCTTCGATTGTCTCAAAGCCTTGCGTCTCTTGGCGTCACAAGGGCGGCGCTTCGATGTGGCGTTCTTTGATCCCCCCTACGCCTCTGCCCTTTACGATACCGTGCCGGAGGCGGTAGGCGGCCTGTCCCTGCTGGCGGATGACGGGGTGCTGATCGTGGAATGCGCGGCGCGCAAGCCCCTGCCCGAACGGGTCGGGACGCTTATCAAGTGCGATCGCCGGGTTTACGGTGACACGGCACTGGAGTTCTTTATGTTGGAGGACGCATGAAAAAGATCGCTGTCTATCCCGGTTCCTTCGATCCCATCACCTACGGCCACGTGGATATCATAAACCGCGGCTTGAAGATCTTCGATCAGGTGGTGGTGGCGGTGGCCGCCAACTCCCAGAAGAACCCCCTGTTTTCCATCGACGAACGGGTCGCCCTGATCCGCGATGTGTTCAGGGAGGAACCGCGGGTGGTTGTTGACACCTTCAGCGGCCTTCTGATAGATTATGTGTCCTCACGACGGGCACATGTCATCATCCGGGGGCTGCGCGCCATCTCGGACTTTGAGTACGAGTTTCAGATCGCCCAGATGAACAGCACGATCGGCCAAGGCGTCGAGACGCTGTTCATGATGACATCGCTGCAATACGGTTATCTCTCCTCCTCCATCGTCAAGGAGGTCTGTCTGCTGAACGGGAACATCGACCGGTTTGTGCCGCCGGAAGTAAAGGCCGCCCTCAGGGCAAAATTCGGACTCGAGTGAACGACCGCCAATGGGCGGTGCCAAACGGAACCAAGCGTGCAACGAAGCAAAACGACCCAGGCGCTCCAAAGCCCATCCTTTTTTGCAAGCAAGCGAGGTGCGTACCATGATCACACGGGACATGATTATCGCCGATATTATCAGACAGCACCCCGAAACAGTGTCGGTATTCCAGCGCTATCATCTTGACTGTTACGAATGCCAGATCGCCGATCTGGAAACCGTTGAGCATGGGGCCGGCGTTCACAAGGTTGCCATCGCCGAACTTATCGAAGCATTGAACAAATCTCTGGAATGAATACCACGGCTCACGATCACCGGCAGGTTATTTCCTTGGCGGATTTCACCCCATGAATGATTTTGATAATTACGCCAATTATTTCCCCGCCGGCATGAAGGTCAACGTCGGCATTCCCCTGGCGAATGCCGGCGTGTTCCGCGATTGGGCCATAATTCTCGAGATCGACGAGGATTTCGTCTCCCTCCAGCTTTCCCGCGATCAACTCCCCCTCGGCGCTTCCCTCCACGTCGGGCAGATCCTCGATCTGCGCGGCGGCAAGGATGACAGCGGCTACAGTTGCCGGGCCATCATCGTTGCCGAAGGTCCTGCCCGGGAGATACTTCTCCGCCTGATCGGCGAGATCGTCTCCGACGAACTGCGGGAATTCTACCGCATCGATGCTTTTTTGCCGATCAAGTACTACCTTTCCTCTGAACAGAACGTGGACATTCTCAAGCAGGAGTGGGTGGAGCGCCGCGAGCAGCGTCAGGCCGTCGATGCCGAACTCAGGAACAAACGTTGGGACAGCAACCTGCTGCTGGGGCGTTCGGAACTTCCTCCGGAGCGGCGGCTCGAACAAGCAGAAGTCGATGAGGACGAGGGAGAAGAGCACGACGGGGAACATGACGAAGAATATGAGGGGGAAGCGGAGCGCGACGGGCTGGAAAAGGAGCGCGAAGAGCCCGAGGGTGGGGAAGAAGCCCCGGCCGACTCATGGGATACCATTATACCGCTGGCCGCCAACATCAGCGGCGGCGGCGTGCGTATCATCACCCACCAGCAGTTTGAAAGCGGCGTCTATGTGCTGCTGGAAATCCTTGTCCCCATGCCGCGCCGCATCGTGGACATCGTGGCGCGGGTCATCACCGCCAACCGCAATTTCGCCGCCGGCAATGACCGTGAATACTTCAATACCGGCCTGCAATTCGTCTTTATCGACGAGCGGGATCGGGACGCCATCATCAGCCACATTTCAAACGTCCAGCTCAAGCGGATACGCCAATTGCGCGAACAGTTCATCTTCCGTGACGGCCGTCCGGTAGGGGGGGAAGAACAGGATGAGGCGTCCCGGTTCAACTGGGGCCGCTTCGGCAGGCGACTTGTCTATGCCCTCGTCTTTCTGCTGATCACCATGCTCATCGCCGATTATTTCAGGCATTATGCCAAGGGGCACCCCAAAAACGAGATCGAAGAGATCTTCGAGGGGGGGATCAGGAAGTACCTGGAGAGGTTCAAATAATTTTTGATCCTGTCGTGAACGCGGCGCGAGCCCGGACGGATACCGTCCCGGCTCGCGTTTTTTTATGCCCAGAGTCCCCGAAAAGCCTTCCCGCCCGGAAAAATCGCCACAGAGCCCCAGAGAACGGCACAACATTGGGGAAAACTGATATCGGATGTGCCGCCTATGTCCACCTCGCTCACGGTTTTCCCTGTGCCTGTGCGGCTTTGTGGCGGAATTCGAAACGGTCATCTACCGCAAGCCCGCCTCGCCGTTCGCCAGCAAGAGCTCGTTTGCCCTGCTGATGAACAGGGGCGATGGCTGGTCGTAGTAGATGCCGTACTCGACCGAACCGGTCGCAATCCCCCGCAGGAAAACGTAAATGGCGCCGCCGAAATGGGTGGCGTAATCATAGCCCGGCAGGCGCAGGCGTAGCACCCGGTCGAGCGCCAGGGTGTAGAGGTGGTATTGGAGGATATAGGCGTGCCGGGCCATGGGTTCCGGGAGCCTGTCGGTGCGATAGTCCTCGTGCCGGTTCCCCAGATGGTTGGATTTCCAGTCGATGATGTAGTAGCGGCCGTTGTGCTCGAAGACCATGTCCATGAAGCCCTGCAGCATGCCGCGGGTCTCCTGGACGTGGAGTGCGGCCAGGACCTCCGGGAACTCGCCATGCCGGTCGGAACTCAGCAGCCCGGCGAACAGTTCGGTCAAACGGCTGCCGCTCAATCGGTTCAGGGGGAGGAAAAACTCCATCTCGACCTGCCACGAGCCCGGCTTGAGGTGCGAGAGGGAGAAGCCGGGATCGGCGGGGAGGAGCGGGGCGGAGATGATGTCCATGACCATGCGCTGCACGGCCGGCAGCCAGCGCCGGTCATAGCCGTTGCGCAGCAGAACGGCCTGGCAGAGCCGCTCCAGGGACGCACCCTCCACGGCGCTGAAATCGAGTTGCTCGAACAGTTCATGGAGGCAGGTGCCGGCGGCCGCGCCGCGGGGAAAGCCGAAGATCGACAGATCCGTTCCGAACCCGGCCACGGGGCTGTCGCCGGTGGCCGGGGAAGCGCCGGGCGTGGCGACGGCATCGTAATCGTGCGGCTGGAGGTGGCGTTCGGAACCACTGGTAATGGCACTGAAGCTGGAGACGCGCCACTCCGTGGAGATTGTCCGCTGCACCTCGCGGCAGGCAAAGGTGCCGGAGGCATCCTGTTCTGGGGTATAGGGGGGGGCGGCTATCTCCGCCGGCATAAACCGGGCGGCAATGGGGCTGGGACCATCGGTATGGACCGCCTTGCCGGCCAGCCCGGCGACCGCATCCAGAATCTCCTGATCGTCGGCGGCGCCGAACGATTTGGCGTCCTTGAAGTTCTCACCGTGCAGCAGCCTGCGCAACGGCGATTCGTAAGCGCCCTTGATGGCGCCCCAGGTGACATAGCAGAGAAACTCGGCCCGGGTGAGGGCCACATACAGGAGGCGCGCCGCCTCGGCATCCTGTTCCTCCCTGGCCAAGCGTTTGTGGTCCGTATCCCGCTGGTCCGATCCCAGATCGAGCGTCAACCCGCCGCTGGCATCGTGAAAGAGTACCTGCCTGCTTGTGGCGGAAGGGGGGGCCCAGGCAAAGGGGAGGAACACCACCGGGTATTCCAGCCCCTTGCTGGCATGGATGGTTGAGAGAGTGACCGCGTTGGCGTCCGTCTCCAGGCGCAACAGAAAGGTGTCGTCCTGCAACTCTCCCGTGATGCGCCGTTCCAGCCAGGCGATGGAGCCCTCCAGGCCGCGGCCCTGCTCCCGCTCCGCCTGGTGCAGCAGTTCGCAGCAGTGCAGGATATTGGTCATGCGCCGGGGGCCTTCGGCAGAGGCGAGCGCCTGCCGCCGGACGCCGCACTCACCCAGCAGGCGCGAAACCAGGGCGATCACGCCGCCTGCCCGGGCCGCCTCGTGCAACGCCCGGAAACGCAGCAGCCATACCTCCCAGGCGCCTTCGTCATGTCGCAGGGCAACGACCTCGTTCGCCGACAGCCCGATGACGGAGGTCAGCAAAGCCTCGCGCACCAGGGCGCTGCGGGCCGGATCGGCCGCCGCCCGCAGGATGCGCAACAGGTCGAGCGCTTCGCGGGTCTCGAAGATGGTGGCATTGCCGTGCTGGACCGCGGGTATGCCGCGAGCGGTCAAGGCGCTCTGCATCTGGTCGGCCTGGTAGTGGGCCTTGACCAGGATGGCGATATCCCCCGGTTTGAGCGGCCGTTGGATGCCGTCCTTTGCTATGACCTCGTAGCTGCCGTCCAGCAGACGGGCGATCTCCGCTGCGGTCGCCGTGACCGTTGCCCCACGGGCCGCGCCTTTGCCTGCCGCTTTTGACCGGTCTGCACGCTGGTACACCCAAAACTGCAGCGGGCTCTCCACCGGCCTGCCGTTGCACAGGAGTTGCTGCCGCCGGTCCCGGCCCGCCTGCACCGCACCGAACTGGATATCGGGATTGAGGAACGGGTTGTCCGCGTCGAACAGGGCATTGACGGCGGCCACCAGGGGCGGGGTGGAGCGGCGGTTGGTGGCCAGGGTCCAGCGCCGGTCTCCGTCCGTGGCCCGGGCCGCGGCGAGGTAGGCATGGATGTCGGCACCCCGGAAACTGTAAATGGCCTGCTTGGGGTCGCCAATCAGGAAGAGCGGGTATGGCGCCGTCCCGGGGGGGCTCCCGGCGCTCACCCCGCCGTGAGCTCCCAGCCCCGTTATTGGCGGCAGCCCGGCCAGACGGGCGAATATCCGCCATTGCAACGGGTCGGTATCCTGGAATTCATCGATCAGGGCCGCCTTGTAGCGCTCGCGGAGTCCGGCCGCCAGCCGCGTCCCGCCCGGCCCCTCCAGGGCCAGGTGCAGATCCAGCAGCAGGTCGTCGTAACAGCGCAGGTTGAGGGTCTGTTTGCGCCGGGCCAGTTCGTCCCGCAACCACCCTTTGAGTTCGATCCGGCGATGGATCAGTTTCGCGGTGAACCCGTCGTCGACCCGGACAGCGGCATCGTGCAGCCTGCCGCAGAGCCCGAAAAACGGGTGCTCCGGCCGGGTGGACCCCTTCTTCATGCCTTTTTCGATGCGGGCCGGGGTAAACAGCGCCAGGCCGTCGCCCCCCTTGTCCAGAGCCCCGCGTCCCAGGCAGATGTCGAGTTTTGCCGCGGCTGCCTCGATCTGGTCCGGTTTGTAGCTGGTCTGGCTCAGGTTGGCCCGGTTGAGGATCTGGACGATGGCCGCGCGTTCCGCCGCCCACATGGCCGCTACCGGCGGCAGCAGGATGTCCCGTTGCTCCATGAGCCGGGCCAGGTCCACATCCTCCGCTGCGGGGATGACGTTCAGGTCCCGGTTCTGGTACTGCCCCTCAAAGGGTTCGGCCAGCTTGTCCGGCGTGTATCCCGCCCTGACCAGGCGTTCCAGGAATGGCCCTTCGTCGGCCATGATCCGGGTCCGCCAGAAGTCGTCGCACACCTGGGTTACCAGGGCGGACTGGTCGGCGGTCAGTTCGCTGTCGAACAGCGAACCGCTCTCGAAGGCGTTCTCCAGCAGCGCCCGCTGGCAGAAACCGTGGATGGTGAAGATGGCGGCGTCGTCAAAGGAGTACAGGGCGCGGGTAAGGAGGCGTTGTGCCGCGTCCCGGTCGACCTTGTGGCTGGCCAGCAGCATCCGTTCCAACTCGTCGGCCGGTTCCCGGCCCGTAACGTACAGGTCCAGGGTGGCGGCGATCCGCTTCCTGATGCGGTCGCGCAGTTCGGCGGTGGCGGCCTTGGTGTAGGTCACCACCAGGATTTCCTCCGGCCGCATGCGCTCTTCCAGGAGCAGCAGGATGTAAAGCGCGGTGATGGTCCAGGTCTTGCCGGTGCCGGCGCTGGCCTCGATCAAGGTCAGGCCGGAGGTGCCTATTTCGTGGAGGTCGAGGGTTTTCATGCCACCTTCTCCTCGGTCGCCACCGCCCGCATCGGTTCGAACACCCGGCGGCTCAGTTCGCTGAATTCCTGGTCCAGCGGGTTTGTATCGCCAAAACAGATGGAGATTGACGGCTCGGCCGATTCGGCGGGATAGGGGGCGTGGTCGCTGCCGGTCCACCGCCCCTCCGCCTTGTCCCTGTTCTCCGTGAGGTAGAGCCAGGAAACTTGGGGAAAGAAGGGGAGCGGTCTCCTCAGGCCTTCGCGGTACAACTCCAGGAGGTCGCCCAAAATGGCGGCGGCGTTGTCCAGCGGCGCCAGGGCCAGGGACTGGTCGTTGCAGAGCAGGAGGCTCTGGCGCGGATACCCGGCGGGCGCCAGGGCGTTGAGGATCAGGTGCTCGACCCACAACTCCAGGCGGTCTTTCGCCTTCATGGCGGCGCAGCGCCAGCGCAGGTGCCGTGCCGAACGAATGCCGTTCACGATGCCCTTCAGCATCATGCCGCTGTGCCCGAATGCCACTGCCAGAGGCTCCTGTTCCGCATCCAGGTACGGCGTCACCAGATCGGCAAACCTCCGGCCCTCATCCTGGGCCTCTCTGAAGGCGGTCTGTCCTGCGGCAAGGGGGGGGAGGAGGGAGCGGGCCCGGGCCGTCTCGTAGCTGCTGCCTGTCTCCGCGCCGGACAGAGCCTGTTGCACGAGATCCTGCCTGAGTCCGTAGGCGGTTATGCCGTCCAGGCGGAACGTTTCGCGCTCCTGCACCTCTTCGTCGGGACCGAAGGGGCGTACGCCCAGGCGCCGAGCCAGGAAAACGGCGCAGGGATTGCCCAGAAATCGTTGCAACTCCCGGAGTTCGATCTCCTGCACCAGGCCGGGATCGTCCGGCAGCGGTGCCGTGATGAAACGGCGCGTCACGGGGCCGGAGAGTTGCCGTGCCGCCAGGGCGTCCCGGTATTCGGTCGAGTAACTGAACAGCGGGGCGTTGGCGTCGGCGCTGAAGTAGTCGGGGCTGAAGGCTTGCAGGCGGTGTTTGACGAGGACGGGGGGGGCGGTCTCGGGGAGACCGGCGACCACCGCGCCGCGCGTCACGTAGTCAAGCAGTTCGGCAACCACCACCGAGGGGGGGATGACGGAGTTGTCCCGGTCGCTCTGGCCGGTGTAACTGATGTGCAGGCGTTCCCGGGCCGAGATGAGGGTCTCCAGGAACAGGTAGCGGTCCTCGTCCCTGAGGGACCGGTCGCCGCGCCGGCGTTTTCCCGACAGCAGGCTGAAACCGGGCTGGCGTTTGCCGCGGGGGAAGATGGCGTCGTTCATCCCGCACAGGCAGATCACGCGAAAGGGGATGCTGCGCATGGGGAGCATGGCGCAAAAGGTGACCCGTCCCCCCAGAAAACCGAAGCCGCCGCCGGAATCATCCAGCAGGCCGTTCAGGGCTTCGCGCATCGCTTCCAGGGTGATGGGGGAGCTGAAACCGCTCAGTTCCTCGGCTTCACGTAAGGTCTGGAGGCTGTCGAAGAGCGGTTTGAGCCCATCATCGCCGTTGTCGGGACGGAGAAGGTCCTGGGCGATGGTGGTGAGGATATCGGCCCAGGCGGCCAGGGAATGGCGCCCCGACAGCTGCTTGACCGCCGTGCGCGCTGCCAGCAGGAACTCGGCCAGCTTGCCCAGGGGCACGGCGGAGCGCCCTTCGATATCCCCAAAGGGGAGGATGCCGTGAAACAGGCGGTCGTTGTCCGGCTCCAGGGCGTAGCCCAGGAAGAGGCGGTCCAGGGCGGCCTGCCAACTGAACTCTTCAAAGGGAGGGAAGCCGAGTTCGGCCCGCTGCTGGGCATCGAAGCCCCAGCGCACCCCGGTTTCATTCAGCCACCCCCTGATGGCCTCCAGTTCGTCGGGAGTGATGGCGAACCGCTCCAGTACCGGCGGCGATTCCAGCAGTTCCATGATCTGGTTGATCCCGAAGCGGGTTGCCGGGAGCCCCAGGATACGGGCAAAGGACTCCATGAGCGGGTTTTCCCGGCGCCGGCTGCGATCCGCAATGGTGAACGGTACGGCCGGCCGGCCCCCGGCCTGGGTGCCGAACACGGCGGCGATGTAGGGGGCATAGGTCTCGATGTCCGGTATCATCACCACGATGTGGCGCGGCTCCAGATCGCTCAATTCATCGAACATGGCCAGCAGGTTGTCGTAGAGTACCTCCATTTCGCGCAGCGGGCCATGGCAGGAGTGCACCCGAAGGGAACGATCCCCCGGCGCTACGACGATCCGTTCGTCCCGGCCGCCGCTGTCCCGCAACTGGCGGATGTCGTTCTGGATAGCCTTCAGCAGGGTGGCGCCGGGCTGTTCGCCGCCGTCGTCCAGGTCAGTGGTGTCAAAGCCGTATTCCAGCAGCATGTCGTGGAACTCCTGCCCCATGGTTCCCAGGGAGGAGAGCAGCGGGTTGCCGGTGTCGTAGTACTCCTCGGCATCGGGGGACTCCCGCAGGGCCAGTTCCGCCAGCCGCTTGCGGGAAACGATATCGCCCCAAAAGGCGCCGCAGGGATTTTGCAGGTAGAAAACCACCTCGGCCGTGTGGGCCAGCAGCGAGAATGCCTCCAGGTGGAAGGGGGGGAGGTAGGAGATGCCGAACAGGTTGATCCGGTGCGGGAGCGCGCCGACCGGTTGTGCTCCCGCTTTGATGCGCTCCCGAAACATCCTGAGGTGCGCCGCCCGATGCTGTCCGGCGCAGTCGGCGGAGATCGCCCGCCACAGATCGGATTGCCAGCCGTCATCGCGGCCCCGGTCCCATGCCAGGACCATCTCGGGACGGAACATGACGTACTGGTCGAACAGGTCGGCCAGGGTACGGGAAATCTGGAGCAGCCGGCGGTCGTCGGCAGTCGCGCCCAGGTAGCCGGCCGCCTGCTCGAAGCCGGGACGGGTCAGCAGGGCGGGGAGTTGGGCCGCGATGCGCCAGGACATGCGCTCCCGCGTAAAGGGCGAACTGTCGGGCAAGCCGGGGATCATGGCGCGGAAGCAGCTATCCAGGATCTGGTTGGGAAAGGGGAAGTCAAGGCCGGCGGCAACCCCCCGGATGGTTGCCAGTTCCAGGGAGAGCCAACGGGCCATGCCGGGATTGAGCACCACCACCGTGTCCCGTCCCAGGGGCGGGGTAGGGGAGCCTGCCATGTCGCCCGCCAGGGAAGCGGCCAGACGGGTGAGGGAGTTGCTGGTAATGACCTTGAGTGTGCCCATGGCGGCTAGACTACACCGGAACCGGCAGGACAAACAAGCGGGAAGTGGAGGTCAACCCCGCGCCTGGCATCGTGTCGCCTGGCGCCTCTGCAAGAAAGCCATTGTCGCTGCAGGGAAAGGCATGCTATACAGGGAACACATCTGAACCACAGGGCCCATTCCTGTGGTTTTTGTTTTCCTGAAGCAACCGATGCGGTCTTTTCTTCGCAAGAGACACGAAATTGTGCGGACGATGATGACGCTGCCGTGTCGTTTTTGTAGACAACAATCCGTTGTAAGGAGTCCGAACCATGTCCTTTGAATCCCTCGGCCTGCGCGCCGAACTGCTGAGCGCCATCGCCTCCCGGGGCTACACCGAGCCGACCCCCATTCAGGCCGGGGCGATCCCGGTGATTTTCGAGGGGGGCGACCTGCTTGCCGGCGCCCAGACCGGCACCGGCAAGACGGCGGCGTTTGCCCTGCCGATCGTGCAGCGGCTGGCGGAACATCTCCCCCGGCAAAAGCGGCGGGCTCCGCGGGCGCTGGTCCTGGTGCCGACCCGGGAACTGGCGGCCCAGGTCAGCGAGCAGATGAACAATTTCGCCCGACGCCTTGCGCTGCGTTCCACGATGATCTACGGCGGGGTGACCATCCAGGCGCAGGTCGAGCGGTTGCACCGCGGCGTCGATATCGTGGTCGCCACGCCGGGGCGTCTGCTCGATCATGCGGAGCGGGGCACGGTGAACCTCTCCCGGATCGAATTCCTGGTCCTGGACGAGGCCGACCGCATGCTCGACCTGGGCTTTATCGACGCGATCAAGGCGGTTGCGGAATATCTGCCGGCCAAACGCCAGACCCTGCTCTTTTCGGCAACCTATTCCCAGAGCATCAAGCAGCTTGCCGACCAACTGCTCGATCACCCGCGGCGGATCGAGGTGGCGCGCAAGAATATCGCCGCCGACGCGGTGACCCAGGCGGTCTACGAGGTGGAACGGAGCCGCAAACGGGAAATGATCTCGCTTTTGATCCGCCAGGGAGGCTGGAATCAGGTGCTGGTCTTCGCCCGCACCCGCTACGGCGCGGACAAGCTGACGGAAGAGCTGCTCCTCGACGGGATCAAGGCCGCCGCCATCCACAGCAACAAGAGCCAGTCCATTCGGACGCGCACCCTGGCGGAGTTCAAACGGGGGGAAGTGCGAGTGCTGGTGGCCACCGATGTGGCGGCGCGCGGGCTCGACATCGAGCATCTGCCCCATGTGGTGAATTACGATCTGCCCCAGGTCCCCGAGGATTACGTGCACCGGATCGGCCGCACCGGCCGGGCCGGGGAGGAGGGGATCGCCCTCTCCCTGGTCTGCCCGGAGGAGCGGCCGCTGCTGGTCGCCATCGAGAAGCTGCTCAAAAATACCATCCCGCGCCGGACGCTTGCGGAATTTCCCCCTGTAGCCGCCAGGAGGAGTGTCCGGGTCAAGGAGGTCAAGCAGGCCGATAAACTGTCCAAGGCGCGGAAGGCAAAGGACAGGCAGGCGCAGACTCCAGCCCCCAAGAATACGACCCCGCGACGGGGAAAGCCGGTGACCGAACGGCCCGCCCCCAAGACCGGCCGCCGGGGGAGCAGGTCGGTGCGGTAGAGCCTGCCCCCTGATTTGATCACGATGCCGATTCTGAGAACAACAAAAAGGGCCCGCACGATGCGGGCCCTTTTGGGGTTCCTGTGGATTATCGGACCACGCCGTGCATCAGGTCAGGTCCTGAACACCCTGGTAGATGATGTCGAACAACTCGGGGATATGCTCCTCTGCGATGCAGGAAAAGGCGATGCGCAGGTCGGTCTTGCTGGTGGAGATGGCGCCGACCCCGTACTTGTCCAACAGGTGGACGCGCAGCTTTTCGGCATCCACCTGTTTCAGCTTCAGGCACATGAAGTACCCGGAGTTGAACGGGTAGTAGGTCCAGGCCGAGTCGTATTTGCCGCTGTTGAGTACCTGTTTGGTTTTCAGGGCGCGCCCCTTCATGACCTGGAATTTTTCCTCCTTCTGGGCCAGGAACTGGGGCGAACGCAGCGCCTCGATGACGAAGGTCTGGGAGGGGTGCGGGCAGTTGGAGATGCGGGCGCGGATGATTCCCATGGTCTTCTTCTCCAGGGCGGTCATGACCGGTGTATTCTCGTATTCGTTGCCGTCGGCAAAGGTGATGAACCCGGTACGGAAGCCCCAGACGAACTCCTCCTTGGTGGCGCCGTCCAGCTTGACCGCCAGGATGCGCGGGTGGAGGTTGGCGAGCTTGCCGAACAGGGATTCCTTGAGGCTGTCCTCGTAAAAGAGGCCGAAGTAGGCGTCGTCGGTCACGGCAACGATGTTGCAGCCGGATTCAGCCACTTCCTTGATGGCTGCCACCAGGGCATCGCCTTCGGCCACGGTCGGGGTGTAGCCGCTGGGGTTGTTGGGGAAGTTGAGCAGGACCACGGCCTTGCCCTTCTCTTCGGCCGTGTCCTTCAGGACCGCCTTGAAGGCGTCGATGTCGTAACCGCCGGCCACGGTAAAGGTCGGGTGTTTCTTGACGATCGCGCCGCAGCACGTGCCGAAGGTCAGGTTGTAGTTGCCCCAGAGCATGTCGGGAAGGATCAGGTGATCCCCCTTGTCGATGAACAGGTCGGCGACGATGGAAAGACCGTGGGTCAGTGCATTGGTGACGATGGGGTTGCTGAAATGTTTGCCCTGAAGGCTCGGGTTTTCCCGCAGTTGCTTTTCCCGCCACAGGGAACGCAGTTCCGGCTTGCCGGCCGGGGGGGCATAGGGGAAGATATCCTTGGGGTCAAACGCGGACAGCTTGTCCTGGATACACGACAGGAACATCGGCCCGCCGTTCTCGGTGGCGATGCCGATGGTGGCGTTGTATTTGTGCGCCTTTCCTTTGGCTTCGGCCGACTGGGTCAGAATGCCTTTGGGGAAGAAGAGGTTCTTGCCGAGATCGGACAGCATTTCCAAAACATGCGGATTGTGCTGGGCAAGCAGGTCATTCAGTTCTTGTGCCAATGGGTTCATTGCGTTCCTCCTGGAGCTGATTTGAAGATTGTCTCACACACAATCCTGAGTGGTTCCAAACCGTAAAGATATAATTGAACAGTACCGGTTCCTCTTTGTCAATAGGGAATATGAGGAAACCACCTCCTGCGACCGGAACATTTCGCATCCTCAAACCTGTCGTTGATGAAACGCTTGGGATGTTGTATGGTCCGAAGATCTGACGTTACCATGGAAAGAGGAGTCTCGATGCTAAAGAGCATGACCGGATACGGCAAGGGAGAAGCGACAGCAGAGCAAGGAACCTTCACGGTGGAGATCCGTTCGGTTAATCATCGCTACGGCGAGGTGTCGGTGCGGATGCCGCGCGGTTTCATGGCCCTGGAAAACGAGGTCAAGCGGGCCGTTTCCGCCCAGCTCAAGCGGGGCAAGATCGATGTTTCCGTACAGTGGGAAGAGGCTCTGGCCGGTGAATCGCTGCCCCGGATCGACACGGCCCTGGCGCGGGCCTATTTTAGCACGTTCAATCACCTGGCGGGCGAGTTGGGGCTCTTGGGCCAAGTGCCGCTCTCCCTGGTGATCGCCCAGAAGGGGGTCCTGCGGGAGGGGGGCACGACCCTTACCGAGGACGATTACCGCGATCAGCTCCTGTCGGCGGTCCAGACTGCCGTGACGGCGATGGACGCCATGCGGACCCGGGAGGGGGAGGCGCTGGCGGCCGATCTGGCGGCCCGGCGTGCCCAGGTAGCGGAATGGACCGCCTTGATCAGGGAACGTACGCCGGCGGTGGTGATCGAGTATCGGCAGAAGTTGAAGGCGCGCCTGGAACAACTGCTGGAGGGGACGGAGATGGACGAGGCGCGTCTGGCCCAGGAGGTGGCCCTGATGGCCGACCGCTGCGACGTGACCGAGGAATTGGTCCGGCTCGCCAGCCATTTCACCCAGTTCGACGAGGCGCTGCGCCTCCCGGAGCCGGTGGGGCGCAAGCTGGACTTCCTGATGCAGGAGATGAACCGGGAGGTCAACACCATCGGCTCAAAATCCAGCGACGCCGAGATCACCTCGCTGGTTATCCGGATCAAGGCCGAGATGGAGAAGATGCGCGAGCAGGTGCAGAACATCGAATAAGAGGTTGTTGAAAAACAGCCATCTCGTCGCCGTCCTCGAAAACCGCCTTGTGCGGCGTAGCGCTGCTACGCCTCCGCGGGGTTTTCTGCGGGTGCGACGATCTGACTATTTTTGAACAACCTAGGCTTTTCAGCAGCCTGATTAATACTTATAGATTCGTATAACGCGTGAATCATGAAGGTAAAATGGGCGGCCCTTCGGGTGGAACTTTCTTTTTGCGGCTGTTCTGTGCTACCCTCTGCAAAATTTCCGGGAAGGACGTCCCATGAAACGCGAAGGCCTGATCCTGATCATATCGGCTCCCTCGGGGGCCGGCAAAACCTCCCTCTGCAATGAACTCCTGCAACGTTTTCCGGCCATGAGGGAGTCGGTGAGTTATACGACCCGGCCGCCGCGGGCCGGTGAAGTGGAAGGCCGGGATTATTTTTTCGTCTCCCGGCCGGAATTCGAACGCATGGTGGCCGAGGATGCCTTTGCCGAATGGGCTGAAGTACACGGCAACCTGTACGGCACGGCGCTGCATACCCTGGAGGATGCCCGCCGCAACGGCATCGACCTGGTGCTGGATATCGATTGCCAAGGGGCGATGATCCTGAAGGAACGCCTCGACGGCGGCGTGTTCGTGTTCATCCTGCCGCCGACCATGGAAGAGCTCCGCCATCGTCTGGAGAGCCGTTCGTCGGACGCCCGCGAGGTTATCGAGCGCCGTATCGCACGGGCCGCGGATGAGATCAAGGAGTGCCGCTGGTACGATTACATCGTCATCAACGACCGCTTCGAGGATGCCGCCGAGGAACTGTCGGCCATCGTCCTGGCCCATCGTCGCCGGACCTCCCGAATGCTGGAGCAGGTGGCGAAATTGTTTGATATTTGAGATGAAGTCATGTAAAAATAATGTTCCATTTTTCTATCAGTAGCAGGAAGGAGTAACGCTATGGCACGGGTAACCGTTGAAGATTGCCTCAAAAAGGTCGATAACCGTTTTCTTCTGGTGATGTTGGCCTCCAAGCGGGTCAAACAGCTCTACAAGGGGGCTCATCCGCTTATCGATGCGAAGAACAACCGCATGGTGGTAACCGCGTTGCGGGAAATCGCCGCCGGCAAGGTCAACTTCGAAATCAACAAGAAACAGCAAGCCCATTAATTGCCGTACTGGGGTGAAATCGCAAATGGTGCGACTTCACCCTTTTTGTATCCATCCCCGTACCTTTTCCAATCCTTTTCGTCCTGCGAGTAGATAACGGCGCATGATCAGACTCAACGACATTCTCGACACGGTAACGGCGTACAACCCGACGGCTGATCTCAATATCATCCGCAAGGCTTATGTGTACTGCGCCAAGGTACACCAGGGCCAGACGCGCCTGTCCGGGGAGCCCTACATCATCCATCCCATGGAGGTGGCAGGCCTGCTGGCCGAGTTGCGCCTGGACGTCCCCAGCATCGTCACCGGTTTTCTCCACGATACCATCGAAGACACCCTGACGACCTACGAAGAGTTGGTGGAGATGTTCGGGGAAGAGGTGGCCAGGCTGGTGGATGGGGTCACCAAGATCAGCAAGATTCACTTCAAGACCAAGCAGGAGAGCCAGGCCGAGAATTTTCGCAAGATGCTCCTGGCCATGGCTAACGATATCCGCGTCATCCTGGTCAAGCTGGCCGACCGCCTGCACAATATGCGCACGCTGGAGTTCCAGCCCGAAACCAAGCAGCGCACCATCGCCCAGGAGACGATGGATATCTACGCCCCCATCGCCAATCGCCTGGGCATATCCTGGGTCAAGGTGGAGTTGGAGGACTTGGCGTTCCGCTATCTTAACCCGGATCTTTACTTCGACCTGGCCCGCAAGGTGTCCATGAAGAAGAAGGAACGGGAGGCGTACGTCGAAGAGGCAAAATCGATCATCTCCGACAAGCTGGCCTTCCAGGGGATCCCCGGCGAGGTTTCCGGCCGCAGCAAACACCTCTATTCCATCTATCGCAAGATGGAGAAGCGCAACGTTGAATTCGAGGAGATCTACGACCTCCTGGCCATCCGCATTTTGGTGGAGGACGTGCGGGAGTGCTATGAGGTGCTTGGTTTGATCCATTCGGCCTGGAAGCCGATTCCGGGGCGTTTCAAGGACTACATCGCCATGCCCAAGGGGAACATGTACCAGTCGTTGCACACGACGGTCATCGGCCCCCACGGCGACAGGATGGAAGTGCAGATCCGCACCCACGAGATGCACCGCGTGGCCGATGCCGGCATTGCCGCCCACTGGAAGTACAAAGAGGGCAAGGGGTACGACGAGAAGGAGGTCAAGCGTTTTGCCTGGCTGCGGCAATTGCTGGAGTGGCAGCAGGAGCTCCAGGATTCCAAGGAGTTCATGGATTCGGTCAAGGTGGATCTCTTCCCCGAGGAGGTCTACGTCTTTACCCCCAAGGGGGATGTGAAGGGCTTTCCCAAGGGGTCCACGCCGATCGATTTTGCCTACAGCGTGCATAGCGACGTGGGGCATCGCTGTGTGGGGGCCAAGGTCAACGGCAAGCTGGTGCCGCTCAAGTACGAATTGAAGAACGGCGATATCGTCGAGGTCATTACCTCGCCCCACCATACCCCCAGCAAGGACTGGCTCAAAATCGTCCATAGTTCCCGGGCCCGCAACCGGATACGCGCCTGGATCAAGATCGAGGAGCGCAAGCGGAGCATCGTTCTGGGGCGCGAGATTTGTGAAAAGGACTTCCGCAAATACTCCATAAACCTGCAAAAAATCCAGAAGGCCGGGGACTTTAAAAGGATTGCCGGTGAGTTCGGTTTTGCCGGAGACGACGACCTGTTGGCGGCGGTGGGCTACGGCAAGATCTCCAGCGGCCAGATCATCGGGAAGCTCGTGCCCGCGGAAAAGTTGCAGGAACGGACCGAACGCAAGGAGTCGCGGCTCTCGGCGGTCATCAACAAGCTCAAGGGCAAGTCTTCCAGTGCGGTGGAGATCAGCGGCGTCGACGATGTGCTGGTCCGCTTCGCCAAGTGCTGCAATCCGGTGTCGGGAGACGAGATCATCGGCTTTATCACCCGCGGCAAGGGGGTCACGATCCACACCGCGGACTGCAAGTTCGCCCTGGAGAGCGATCCCGCACGACAGATCGATGTGGCCTGGAACAAGATCAAAACCACCTCCCTTCCGGTCAAGATCAAGGTCATCTGTCACGACGTCAAGGGTATTCTGGCAAACATCACCATGGCCATTACCAACAGCGAGGCCAATATCGCCAGCGCCCATATTCAGAGCACCATTGACCAGCGTGGCGAAAATACCTTCGAGGTGAATGTCAGCGACCTGGCGCACCTGCGGAAGGTGATGAACGCCATTATGAAGATCAAGGGTGTCATCAAAGTGGAGAGGCTAAAACAATGACGTGTGAAACAATTGCGACAGACAAGGCCCCTGCTGCCATCGGGCCGTATGCGCAGGCCATCAGGGCCAATGGGCTGCTCTTCTGCTCCGGGCAGATAGCGCTTGACCCGGCAACGGGCGAGTTGGCGACAGGGGGCGTTGCTGCGGAGACCGAACGGGTGATGGCGAATATTGCCGCCGTACTGGCCGCTGCCGGCGTGGGGTTGTCGCAGGTGGTCAAGACCACCATTTTCCTTGCCGATATGGGGGATTTTGCTGTAGTGAACGAAATCTACGGGCGCTGTTTCGGCAATCACAAGCCGGCCCGTTCAACCGTGGCGGTCAAGAGCCTGCCCCGCGGTGCACTGGTTGAAATCGAGATCGTTGCCCTGGCGTGACATTCGGGGAGGGGAGGTGCCGACCTCCGGCGGGAAAACGACAAAAAGCCGTGGACACCTGATGTGCCACGGCTTCAAATCGCAGACCGTTCAAGCGGCTGATGCGGCGCCGCGATTAGAGCGCTTTGGTGATCAGACCGGAACGGATGCAGCGGGTGCAGACCTTGATGGTTGCAACCGTGCCGTTTTTAACGGTTTTGACCTTCTGGATGTTCGGATGCCAGACGGTACGGGTCTTGTTGTTGGCGTGGCTCACGTTATTGCCGAAGCTGGGGCCTTTTCCGCAGATTTCACATTTTCTTGACATATGGTGGTAACCTCCATTAATTGCTGAAAAAAGATTTTTAGCAGATTAATTGGCCGGTTGCAAGGGAAAAATGGACAACACATGAATATCATCAAGGCCTTCATAACGCTCGTCATTATTCTGCTTCTCGTCGTTGCGGTGCTGTTCATCGACTTTACCTACAAGACCTTCTCCTACCGACAGCGGCCGGTCAAGGCCGATGCCATCGTGGTGCTGGCCGGCGGCAAGGGGCGGGTGGAGGAGGGGGTGCGGCTGTACCGGGAGCAACGGGGCAGCCATCTTTTCCTGATCGGGGTCGATCCCTCCGTCCGTAAGAGCGACCTCTATCGCCCCCAGACCGGCGACCCCTCGTCCGAAGGGGTAATATTGGAAAAAGCCTCCCGCAACACCCTGGAGAACGCCATTTATGGCCGTGACGTCATCATGCGTGCCGATGTCCGATCCATCGTGCTCATCACTTCGCGCTATCACATGAAGCGGGCCGCAATCCTCTTCCGCAACGCACTGCCCAAGGATGTCGCCATCTACCCCTATCCGGTTGACAGCAAAAATCTCAAAGAGGCCTGGTGGAACCACGGCGGCAGCTTTCATCTCCTGTTCAGCGAATTCTACAAATATTGCATGTTCCGTTTTTTCTTCCTGCTCGCGCCCGGCGAGTTGCGCGAAAGCATCCTGCCCGGAGCTTCCGGTGGCTGAGACGCTTCCCTAATCGGCGAATTTCTGCTAAATTCATTCTGCACTTCAGCCGAAGCCCGAAAGGAACCACAACATGCGTTACCTCAGTACACGCGGCGGCATTCAGCCCATCCCCTTCAAGGATGCCGTCATGATGGGACTGGCCACCGATGGCGGTCTGCTCCTGCCCGAATCCTATCCCCGGATTACACCGGAGCAGCTCAACGCCTGGCGGCGGCTCTCCTACCCGGAGGTGGCCTTCGAGATCATCTCCCGCTTTGTGGACGATATCCCTCCCGCCGACCTGAAGGGGGTGATCGACCGCTCCTACGCGACCTTTACCCACCCTGAGGTGACCCCGGTGGTCAGGGAAAACGGGGTCTACATCCTTGAGCTGTTCCACGGTCTGACCCTGGCCTTCAAGGACGTTGCCCTGCAGTTCCTGGGTAATATGTTCGAATATATCCTGGCCGAACGGGGGCAAAACCTGAATATCGTCGGTGCAACCTCGGGCGATACCGGCAGCGCCGCCATTCACGGGGTGCGCGGCAAGAAGGGGATCAACATCTTCATTCTGCATCCCCACGGCAAGACCTCGCCGGTGCAGGCCCTGCAGATGACTACCGTCACCGATGCCAATGTCCACAACATCGCCATCCGCGGTACCTTTGACGACTGTCAGGACATGGTCAAGGCGCTCTTCAACGACCTGGAGTTTAAGGAAAAGTATGCTCTCGGCGCGGTGAATTCCATCAATTGGGCGCGGGTGCTGGCCCAGGTGGTCTACTATGTCTATGCATGGCTGCGGGTAACGGAGGCCGGAGAGGCGCCGGTCTCGTTCTCCGTTCCCACCGGCAATTTCGGCGATATCTTTGCCGGCTACGTGGCCAAGCGTATGGGGCTGCCCATTGAAAAACTCCTGTTGGCCACCAACGAGAACAACATCCTGACCCGCTTCGTCAACCAGGGCGATTACTCCCTGGCCGGCGTGGTCTCCACCCTGTCCCCTTCCATGGATATCCAGGTGGCCTCCAACTTCGAACGCTACCTGTTCCATCTTTTTGGTGAAGATCCGGTCCGGGTGCGGGCTGCCTTTGCCGAACTGAAGGCAGAGGGGCGGATCACCTTCAGCAGCGAAGAGATGGCCCAGGTGCGCCGCGATTTCTGCTCGGCCTCGGTGGATCAGGAACAGACCCTGGATACCATCGGCAGTTTTTACAAGGAAACCGGCTATCTGCTCGACCCCCATACCGCGGTCGGGGTGCGCGCCGCTCTGGAACAGTTGCCCGGCGACTCTCTTCGCGTCTGCCTGGCCACGGCACATCCGGCCAAGTTCGGCGAGGCGGTGGAAAAGGCCACCGGCACACCGGCCCCGGTCCCGCCCGCCATCGCCGCTTTGGAGGGGCTGCCGACCCGTTGCAAGGTGATGGATGCCGACCTGGCTGCTGTCCGTGAATTCATTGTGGCCACTATTGGGTAGGCCTGCTTTCGTAAAGAGGGCAAGGCTGTAAATAAATTGTTGACAAAATGGCCATCTCTTGGCATTTATAAAAGTCCATCGCGGGAATAACTCAGTGGTAGAGTGTCAGCTTCCCAAGCTGGCACACATAAAAAAGTGAAATCATAAATATTAGGGGTTTAGCTAAATCAGCTAAACCCTTTTTTGATTTTATGGTTGACTTTTTGGTTGACTTACGCAGGATATACTCAGTTACAAATAGATGCAAACAGATACGTCGATTCTCCATCGGTCATATTTTAAGGCCCTTGAGCCAAGGTTTGAGACTGTGGGATAACGCGTCTTTCTGAGTTTCGTTCGATTCATTCCAAAAATCCTGCAATAACGTTAAAACTTGATTGTAACGCGGGTCTTCTTGGCTTTTAGATACAGATACTGTGAGCTGTTTTTTTTGCTTCATAACTATATCAAGGTCATTTTGTAGCAAGCGACACTGGTCTGAATCTAAATTAAATACAGTGGCAAGCATTAGACCATTAAATGAATCAACAGTTGTATCTAATTTAGCTTTTTTATTGATTGGTATTTCCGTCTGCTTAAATCCATTTATAAAACCATCAACTAATTGTCTGTCAGCTATAATCAAGTGTTTCTTATTCGCACCTAACAAAAATACGGCACCAAGATCCGATAATTGATAAACATGAACTTCTTGGAGTAAGTTTTCATTCAAAAAACTGGGAAGAAGGGAAGTTATCTCTTTTGATAAAGTCTTTATGTGGTCTGATCGAGTTGGAACCAATGGTATCCAAACGGCATGAGAGATAGGCGGTTTCCCATACGTGAGATATCCAGGGTCAACGTGTAAAATATCAGCCAATTTTATAACAGCATCTGTCCCGGGGCCATGTTTTCCGACCTCCCATATGCTTATTGAGGACCGCGGTACTTGCAGCAATTCCCCAACATCATTTTGGCTATAACCATTTAATACTCTGAGCAATTTAAACCTTTTTTTCTTATCCATCTCCCCCTCCTTACTCCTCGTTATGCTGAGATACACTATGATAAATACAAAGTAAAGGGTATATAAAAATAGGGCTTGACGCTTAACATATCCATGATTAAGGTTAAGTTGTGATGACAGTGTGACGGTTCACAAATGAACCGCCTTTTTTGGGACAAAGTAATTAACCTTAACAAAAGATAGGTTAACAAAAAATGGACACCATACTGATATAGATAACAGAAAGTAATATTATGTGGAGGGATACGATGACCAAACGTGGATTAAACGAAAAAGAAGCAGCGGAATATCTTGGAATGGCTGTAAACTCGCTCCGACAGGCTCGCTGCCAAACATCTAGGGATGAAGGCAAGCGACTATCTCCGCCATTTTGCAAGATCAATAGGAAAATTGTTTACTTGCGCGATGACTTAGACCGATTTCTTGAAGAGCATCGGGTGGCATAGGGTAGGGGATCCGCGCGCTGTATGACTTTACTGCAATGGAGTACCTTCGTCTCCCCAAAACAAAGTTGCATGCCCCGCCTCCATAAGATATTATCGGCCCATGGCCCCTTTATCCTGGAATGAAATACGCGATCGGTCCGTAGCCTTTTCTCGCGAATGGGCCAATGAATCAAGTGAGGACGCAGAAGCAAAAAGCTTCTGGGATGCTTTCTTTTATGTCTTCGGAATCCCCCGGCGACGGGTTGCCTCCTTTGAGACCCCGGTAAAGAAGGGAGATGGTTCCGGGGGCTTCATCGACCTGCTCTGGAAAGGGACCTTGCTTGTAGAGCACAAATCCCGAGGCAAGAACCTGGACCGGGCGTTCAAGCAGGCAATGGACTACTTCCCAGGCCTCAAGGACCGCGATTTACCGAAATACATTCTGGTCTCCGATTTTGCCCGCTTTCGTCTTTATAACCTTGAAACCGACAAACACTACGAATTTCCCCTCAAAGACCTCTACAAGCATGTCCGCCTCTTCGGCTTTGTTGCCGGCTATGAGACACATTCCTTTGGCAAGGAAGATCCGGTCAACATCAAGGCCGCCGAGCATTTGGGCAAGCTCCACGACCAACTGAAAGCAACCGGCTATGAGGGGCACGAGCTGGAACTATTCCTGGTTCGGATACTTTTCTGTCTTTTTGCCGAAGACACCTCAATTTTTGAGAAGGGATCTTTTAGCGAGTACATTGATAAGCGTACTGCGGAAGATGGATCTGACCTGGGTATGCACCTGGGGCAGCTCTTCCAAATATTCAACACTCCTCACGACAAACGTTCAAAGGTCTTGGACGAACAGATAGCTTCGTTTCAGTACGTCAACGGCAAGCTCTTTGCCGAACAACTCCCCCTGGCTGGCTTCGATAAGGCTATGCGCGAGACCTTGCTGGACTGCTGCGCCCTTGATTGGAGCAGAATCTCACCGGCGATCTTTGGATCCCTATTTCAGTCGATTATGGACACGGCTGCCCGCCGCGCTTTGGGAGCGCACTACACCACTGAGACCAATATTCTCAAGGCGCTTCGCCCTCTGTTCCTCAATGATCTTTGGGCTGAATTTGAGCGTGTGAAGCGAGACCAGAAACGGCTGATGGAGTTCCACAATAAGCTTGCTTCACTTCGGATTCTTGATCCTGCGTGTGGATGTGGGAACTTCCTCGTCATTGCATATCGTGAGCTTCGCTTGTTGGAAATTGAGGTTCTGCGCGAGCTGCACAAAAAGAAGGAATCTGGTTTCCTGGATGTTGGCGATATTGTCTATATTGATGTTGACCAGTTCTATGGTATCGAGTACGAGGAATTCCCGGCTCAAATTGCCCAGGTAGCCTTATGGCTGACAGACCACCAGATGAATATGTTGGTATCAGAGGAGTTTGGCCAGTATTTCGTTCGACTGCCGCTGAAGAAGGCGCCCAACATAGTGCATGGTAACGCCCTGCGACTGGACTGGCGGGAGATTGTCAAGCCGGAGGAGTTGTCGTACATCGTTGGAAATCCTCCATTTGTGGGAAAGAAGGAACAGAACAAGGTCCAAAAAGCCGAGCTTGCTCAGATATTCCATGACGTCAAAGGGTGTGGTCTCCTTGATTATGTGTCCTGCTGGTACCGCAAGGCGGCGGATTATGCAAAGGAAAACCAGGCAATCTCATGTGCGTTCGTCTCAACCAATTCAATTACACAGGGGGAGCAAGTTGGAGTTCTCTGGCCAGGGCTCTTTCGTGCAGGCATAAAACTGCACTTCGCACACCGGACATTCCAGTGGAGCAGTGAAGCCCGCGGTAAAGCCGCAGTTCATTGTGTCATAATCGGCTTCGGTTATACCGAGGCTTCCGAGATGTGGCTGTACGAATATGAGACGCAGAAATCGGAGCCTACAGGCCGTCAAGTCAACAACATCAACGCTTATCTTACCGACGGGCCTTCTGTTGTGCTTGAGAGGCGCTCGAGGCCAATTAGCCCGGTTTTGGCGATCAACAAGGGGAGCGAAGCTACTGATTTCGGTTTCCTTATTATGTCGCCTGAGGAAAAGACGGACCTATTATCAACAGAACCCGAGATTGAACCGTGGATGAGACTGTTGGTAGGTGGCGAAGAGCTGCTTAACAACACCGTCCGGTGGTGTCTCTGGCTCACAGATATATCGCCAAGCCTTCTGAAAACCATGCCAAAAGTTATGGAAAGGGTTGCCAATGTCAAAGCGAAACGGCTAGAGAGTGGGAAAGAGAGGACCCGGGAATGGGCAGACTTCCCGACGCTCTTCTCTGAAAATCGACAACCTTCCACAGATTATCTTGCAATTCCCAAGGTTTCATCAGAGCGGCGCTATTACCTGCCGATGGCGTTTTTACCTCATGACTATATCGCAAGCGGTAGTCTGTTGGTTATCCCTGGAGCCGGGCTTTATCACTTCGGAGTTCTCTCTTCAATAATGCACAACGCCTGGACAAGGTCAGTTTGCGGGCGGATGAAGAGTGACTATCAGTATTCCGCCGGGATCGTCTATAACAACTTCCCTTGGCCTGACAGGATTACCGATAAACAGCAATTAGAAGTGGAGGTAGCAGCGCAGGGGGTTCTTGAGGTGAGAAAGCGATTCTCCGAGTCGTCCCTTGCGGATCTCTATGATCCCACCACCATGCCCCCGGATCTGGTTAAAGCTCACCATACCCTCGATCGGGCGGTGGACGCAGCCTATGGTGTAAAAGGCTTCGCTTCTGAGGCCAAGAGAGTTGCCTATTTATTTGAGCTGTATCAGAGGTTGGCGTCGCCGTTGGAAAGCCTTTCCGCACGGAAGACCGCTCGAAGAAAAAAATAATAGGGAATCTGTATATGACAAAAGCGGACATTGCAAAACGGATCCAGGATAAACTTAGGGTAACCACCAAGGAAGCGCTGGAACTCTTTGAGAGTGTCATTGAGTTGATGAAAGAAACCCTTGATTCCGGTGAAACCCTCAAAATCGCCGGCTTCGGCAGTTTCGTCGTCAAGCAGAAGAACCCCCGCCGCGGTCGCAATCCGCAAACGGGGGAATCGATTATGCTGAACGGCCGGCGGGTCGTGACGTTCAAATCAAGCGTGCTGCTGAGGAAGGCTGTTAACGGGATATCGGACGGGGAGGGAGTATAGAAATGAAACAGACGATTGTGACGTCGATGAAATTACATGGAGAGAAGCCAAAGGCCCCGGATTTCCCGAAGATGGAATCACCATTTGAGCCCGGGAGAAAGTTGAATTTCACTATTCGGGTTTATTGCTCTGAGTGCAACAGATCGATCTCTTATAGCGATCACAAATTGCCTCAACTCAAGGCTTGTAAGTGCGGGAACAGTGCGTTTGTGGTCAAATACCATGCCGAGGAATGCGTAGCGCTCAAGCTGGAATAATTTGGATATGCCCAAAGCCCCCACGAAAAGCAACCTCCTCTGCGTTTCCTGCCGGCGCACCTGCAAGCAGGCTCAAAATGCCGTCGTCGCCAAGTGCCCCCGCTACTATCCTTTCTCCTCAACAACCCGCAAAGTCGAGTTCACCTGGAAACAGATTGAGCTCCCTCTGGCTCCAGCTGACGGGCCGCATGAGAGCCCCGCCAAAGGCCCTGCGAAGCCCGATCAGAAGCGGAAACCGACCAAATAATTGCACTGAGTCCGACCCGATACTCAATCATACGATCATGCAAGACATGCCCGCCAGTCTTTTGTGAGAGACTTTACGCAACTTAACATACTGACATTGTGGAATAATTACGAAATATTGACGTAATATGAGTGAATTTTGTAGGGATGGATGGGGCAGCAAAATTTTCAATTCTAGTGTAATGACTATATAAAACAGATATATACGAAATATTAGGCACCACTAGGATTTGACCTTAATAAATACTTGGCTGAGAGTTAACTTGCAAATATTTCAGGACAATAATCGAGTTTTGTGAGAGATATTACGCAGAACAATCAAGAGATCCCCAATCTGAAATTGGAGGAATGCAGATGACTACGATCGTTTTCAACCAGACAGTACATCCAATTAACTTTTCCGATCTTTCAGGTAATGAATTTGAACGTCTTGTGTTTGCAACACTTCTGAGAATGTACGCTTGGCACACTCTCGATTGGTATGGTCAGACGGGGGGTGATAAGGGGCGTGATATAATTGGGACTCGTGATGACGAGTATGGCAATAAGGTAAC
Source organism: Oryzomonas sagensis (assembly GCF_008802355.1). NCBI lineage: Bacteria > Pseudomonadati > Thermodesulfobacteriota > Desulfuromonadia > Geobacterales > Geobacteraceae > Oryzomonas > Oryzomonas sagensis. Next base: position 74,052 of record NZ_VZRA01000004.1, read on the forward strand.
AGTTGTCGTCGCCTGTGCAAATTGGAAGAACTTTGCTGTCGCAAAAGGAAATTCTGACATTGATAAAATAGTTAAAGGACTCCCAGAGCCTCCGCATGAGGTTATTATCATTGCTGGAAACGATGTGAGCGGGGCAACAAAAGAAAAGTGTAGAAAACATGCAGAAGCAAAGGGAGTTTCTGTCACTACGGTATGGTCCGGTTCTGAGTTTGAAGAACGTTTGAGGTTTCATGCTGCGTCTGTTCTGGAACGATTTTTCAAAGGGGAGACCCTTCCAGATGAATCTAAAGCCCTGCAGACCTCTGTACTGCAATTGGATCCATCAACTGAGCGTGAGGCTGGTGAGCTCGTCGCGCTTCTCTTTAAGAGGCCCGCTTTCAGCACCCCCATTTTCAGTGAAAGTTCGCTGCCAGCGTTTCATCAAGCAATTTCTGATACAATTGGAGCCCTTAATACCGGTATCTGGAGAGACAGAGAGGGGGCGATGATCTACCGAATACCTTCACGCCAATCGTTCCCAAGTACCAGCGTCCGAGAGTCCCTTGGTAATTGTGTGGATGCACTAAATTTACTTCGAATATCATTCGATGATGGTATCCGAACAGGTAAAATTCATCCATGCGGGTGTGATAAAGCTGACTGCCCAACTTTTATGATTGAACATAGATATTGTGAAATACTTGAACGCCATCGTGCTGAGGCACTTCAGTTCGCGAACAAGGCCTTTACTGAGCTCGGGGTGGATCAAGTATAACAACGAGGACCACTATGCGTCCAGTTATCTGGAGTCTGCCTTGACGTCCGAGTAATAATTTGAGGATACAGTAGTGGTGTCTGTATCATCCGCCGCAGCATAAGTTTGGCCAGCGGTGCTTGATGATGCTGCTTTGATTGATTGGCGTCGACAGTCGCCGGGTCCCGGGAAACTGTTAAAAATATAGCTCTTAGGTTCACTATTCACCGCCTGAGGCTGTGTGGACTCCTGGCGCTGGTCGGTATTAAGCGCCGGAGCGTTCGAGGGTACATGTGATGCTTTTGTGGACTGGTGGCTGGCTTTACCACCAATATAATCAAATGCCCGGTAAATATAAGACGGGTGAAAGAGCAGGGAGTATATAAATGCCATGCCCAAGCTGGCAAAGAATGTGCGAAAGAATTGACTTTTCATATCGGTAGCCTCCTCCTTTAGGCAGCTCTGTAGCTGCTGATGAACGAGTTAAGATAACGGCTGATCCACTCGTAATCTTTCTTTTCAATGTCATTTTGCGGGGCGGCAGGGGTGCATGAAATAAAATTGTTCTGGATTGTGCATTTTGCGAAAGCTTGGCGTGACCAGTTGGCTGGATCCACCCTATCGACGACCTGGCCATCCTCAACCACCCACAGGTGTTTGGCCTTGGTCCCGTCTGGCAGGTCCAGGTAACCGACCTGAATGAGGCTGTGGGGATGCTTGAGGGCATATAGTGTGTTATAGACCCGGCAGTTGAGACTGAAAAAGGCTTTGCCGCGGTAGAGTTCGATTTTGGCAAGAACCTCAGGCGGAGTCGAATGCATCAATTTGCGACCGATGAGTGGAGATAGGATTCCGACCGCAGCAATTGCGAGAATGGCTACAGTTATACCCAAATCACGCTTAGTTTTTTTGGACAGTGACATTATTGATCCCTCCTCGATCTGCAGTAAGCTCCGCCAAAAATCGCGACCACGATAACCATAAATCCGATCGTCCACGCATCAAAAATTGATGGCTGTTTGGGAGCCTGCGGCCTCTGTGGTTGTACCGATGCCAAGGGAGGAAAGGTCCCGGCCGGGGCCTGAGCTTGGGGCTTGCCGTAAAGTTTTTCGGCGAGTTCTTGGTTGGGTCCTGCCTGGGCTGCCCGGGCGGAGGCCTCGGTGGCGATTATGTTGGCGGCGAACTGCCGGCCCTGGTCAACAGGTGACGAAAAGTGGGTGATGCCGATCGCTGCGACCATACCAAGGAGGGTAATTGTAATTATGGCCTCCAGGAGAAAAAATCCCTGGGTATTCCGGCAACGGGCCAGGGCGGCCGAACGGACAAATGCGGAGGGTTTCTCGCCGGCCACGGCTGCGGCTTCGCGAATTTCGGTGTCCTCGTCGTGGGTTAAAGCAACTTTCATAATAATCTCCCTCGGGTTTTCTTTCCTGGTGCCAAGTGGCTTGCCACGGCCTCTTTTAGGTTGCTGCTGTTCGGTACTCATCTGGATCCTCCCCGTGAGCGCTCGATTTTCGCCAAAGCCTTATCCCAGCGTTTAATCAGATTGTTCACCTTCTGCTCGAGTTCTGCCCGAGCGGCTGCAGAGTCACTATTCAAATCCCCAGTACTGTGCCACTGTGAATACAGGTATTGGGGTTTCGATTTCAGAGTCCCATATTTGCTAGTCGGGACTTGGCGAATATATATTTGTGATCTTACAGCGTACATCCCGCTCGCAAAGTCTAAGTTCCTGTCCTCACGATATATTTGGTAGTAATTCATCATTTTTGACTCCACACATCTCAAATATGATTTATATATACTATGGCCTAAAAATATTGTCAATGAATATTTTATGGCCTGTAAATATTATTTGAGAGCAGTTTTGAAAATAAAAATGCCCCCTCGGTATGAGGGGGCTGGGTGGTAGATGGGTGGATGTGACCAAGGGTGCGGTGATCAGAGCATAAATCCGTCAAGCAGGTTGTTTTCGATCTCCGCCTCCACCTGTGCTTCGATCTTCCGGCGGTCGAGTTCGGTGGCTTCAACTTGGTGCCGTAATTCTTCCGGGGTAGGAGACTTTATAATCATCTGTGCTTCGGTTTCAACCTCCTCTGCCCTAGAATGGACCGAACCAAAATCAAGTCCGTCACGGAGTATAAAACCTTCATTCCGTTTTGGCCGATTATTCTCTGCCGTCCATGGTATTTTTATTTTTGCCGTGATCCCACCTGGGAATGAAAAATATCCCTCTCCAATTTCAAGCCCCGTAATTTCAGAAGGCATTACAATTTTTCGAGTTGCTTTCTGCCTACTATGGTTTTCACCGCCCCTACTATCGTCTTGGGAAATACTGTACGTCGTATTACTCTGCCAATATTCTTCGTCGCCCAACATATCTGAAAAATATCTAGTAGTCACTGAATCGCGCATTTGCATTATCAGCGCCGAGGAACAGTTATTAATCATCGTGCGTGAGTCCTTGTCACCGTAGATACTTTCAAGCCCTGCAGATTCTTGTACGCCAATAATTGTGGAGATGTTTTTGCCGCGTCCGAAAGTCAAAAATTTCTTAATCGTGGGGAGTTTTTGGAGATTCCCAATTTCATCAATAACGAAATAAGTAATCCGTGCCGGGTCTTTACTGTCGGGTAATGATAAAAGACGCTTGCCGGCCAAGTCGATGAACAATGATAAATAGGGTTTAAGCGTCGTCGCGACCTCTTCAACGGTCGTGACAAAGACGGATTGATCTGTCGAATTTTTCGCCCAATCCTGCAATGAGAATGGCCCGTCTGTCGCCCACTCCAGCCAACTGATATATGACATAAGGACGGCGATAACCGAGGCCGCTTGCTTACTGGAGGCGTCTTGAATATAGGCATAACCGGCCTGTCCTAATGGTGTGGCCTTGCACATATCGGCGATATCGTTAATGGGTGAGGTAAACGATTTCCATAAGTCGCTGTTGAGTCGCTTGTTGTTGGTAAAATTGTATGCAAAAACTCCCCTGGCAACATCCTGAGAAGCGGCGGACCAAAATCTATCATCTCCCTGGGAAGCGGGTATCAACGACCCCGTAATTGCTGATAGATCAATCATTGTCTTAACTTCGTTAAGAATCGTCCATCCGAGTCCGCGGGCGTCCAGCGGGTTCAAGATAAGATCCTTCCCTGGTCTGTAATTTTTTTCAGTAAACTCCCCCTTAATATCATGAATAATTTGTCGCCGGCATGCCTCTTGGACAGCTACAATCATTCGCTGAATTGGCGCCGATTTACCAGCACCGGTCTGGCCGGTTATTAAAATATGTCGGATTTCATACATATAGGGGATGTGGAATGACGCCAAAGGGAGAATCCCGGAGCCGTCGTCTTTCTTTTTTAATTCTTCTTCCGTGATAAGCTTTGCTCCCCGTATATGTTCATCAGCTTTCATTTTCTCAGTGGCCGCCGCAAAATACCGCAGTGCTACCGGAAAAAGAATCCAAGCTGATAAAGAGATTGCTATGGATAACAACACGCAGGGATTACCATAAATTTTCCAGAGGGAAGTAGAAAGAATCTGGATATCCCCGACATGTTTAATATGTCCATTAACCGGTACGGAAAAAGTAATATCCCAGCGGAACAAATATGACAAAAGTGCAATTGGGTATCTCCAGACAAGTGCAGGAGCGGTGGGGTTTATGCATAATAACTGTGTGAGGATAACGAACAAAAACCCCTGCAAAGGGCAGCACACCATGCCGATTTGAAGGTACATTTTAATAGCCATTTCGGCTTGATGTTTTTTTTGCTCATACCCCTGATAAGAAGTGCCTGGGAAATTGATTTTTGGGAACTGAATTTTCATCACTTCATCCCTCTCTAAAACCGGTGGTTACGGTAGCTGAATATTCTTACTTTCTTCCATAAGTTTGGCGTGTATAGTCCGGAATTTTTCTACCTGTTCCGGGGTGCCGGCCTGAAATGCTAATAGATGCTGAAAGATCAGATTTGCTTGAACGGTGGTCTTGAAAATTTTGTCCGTCATAAACGAAATTCGGGCCTCTTGCTTTGCCTTCCACTTCCCGTCCCAGGTATCGCTCTTGGTCAGCAGATCGATTAGCAGGAGCATCCTTTTTTCGAGAGATTCAACCCTCTCCACGATAGCCGCATTACAGTTGGCTCCTGCCAAAACCTGGTCAATCCCGGCCTCAACTAGGCTGCTTAAAGTCACGTTTTCGGCGTCGGCTTTCGCCTGAAGAGCTTCCAGTTTCGAGGCTTGGAACCGTATCCCCCTAGACACTGTTTTACCTGTCTGGTTATCCATTATTATTCGCCCCTTCCTGCTGGTAGAACTGCTCAACAAACTCTCCCATAGTATCGTGAATAAGTTCTTGGGAATTGGCATAGCCCAAAAGGTCGGAAAAAAATTTGGCTGTATCCGTTTTATCCAACGGTATAGTCAGTACAGAGCCGACGTTATTCAATATCATTTGCAAGTCCTTTTCATTATAAGTAGCCCCTATCAGTTCCGAAATTCCGACCTTCTCGATGTTGTCTTTTTTCATGGCTTATCCTTTCTTCCCTGTGCACAGGTGTGCACGCAATGATTTCAATTAGTTGTCTTCCGTTGCTGTCGGTTTTGTGCACACCAGGCTTTTAATCTTTTCAGGTGGTTAGCTTTCCCGGTAGCCCAACGGGCTGCGTGGGGTGTGAGAAAAATAACCTACAGGTTTTATGATTTTGATTTTTGATCTTTTCCATCAAATATTATCTAAGGGAGGCAGAGATAATCTCCATACTCCAATAAAAAGTGACTACTACTCAGCCTCAGATTCAGAAGCTGACTTAACAGATTTCGACACAACTGCCTGGCTACCAACCAGCTGACGTTTGATATCTTCCAGCTTACCTGCTTTAACTATCTGCTTAGCCAAGTCAATAGCCTCAGCATTATCAATATCCTCAAGCTCAGCATTGATAGTCTTGATTTTGATCTGGAGCTTTTTGATCTGCTCAATAATTCCTTCCTTTTTCTCAACCAGTTTTGCTTTTTTCTCAGCTGTTGCCAGTGCCATATCTGTATCCGTCCTTTCTTTATTTACTCAGAAACCCATCAAAAGTCCTCGGCTGCGAATTTCCTTTCCCAGCCCCCGGCGCCTGCCGCCGTTCTATTTTTCCCACCTCACCCTCACCAGAAACCGCACGAAAACCCTCACCACGCCCACTGCCAACTCCACTCGAATCCTCGGCATTCCTGCTTGCCGGAAATCCCCTCCTTTTCGTCAATTTTGCCGGGGCCCCGACGATCATCTGCAACGCGCGGCAACCCTCCTCGGAACGGAGAAAGGATGACAGGGCGGCCCCTACCAATCCCGCCATCTGCCGACGGGCTTGGGCTGCTTTGAGGGCATCAATTACGACGACATCATTGCTATGCAGGCGGATTACAAACTCCATCGTTAAGCCGCCTCGCTGCCGCGCAGAAATTCAAGGAAACCTCGGGCATTGGCGAAAACTGGATCGGGCAGAACAAGCTGGGGAATGCGGTTGTCAGAATTGAGACCGATGTTTGCAAAATGGACCGCTCCGCCGCCGAAATAAGCGACCTGACTGATGGGATTGGCAATTGATACAAACCCCCTCATATCTTCAATGATCTCGTCGAGGAGAACTTTGCAGTATTCCTCCGCGGCTGCGTTGATTTCCGGTGTCAGATCGTGGCGGTCCAGGCCAGCCTGGATGAATCCCAGTTCGGCAATTTTTGCGAGCTCGACGGGGGTTGTGGCGAGGCCGGATGTGAATGAAGTGATTCGCGGCGCCAGGTGATTTTCCACCATTTGGCAGACGCCACGTTTATACAGAGTTTTACTGGCGACGACCGCGCCGCGGCGGGGGTCAAACAGGGTGACAATCACTGTGTTGTGACCGATATCAATCCCGAGCAACAGTCCACCCTGATGAATCTGGCTGAGGTCGATCGATTTGAGACCTCCCAGCCCCTGCGGCAGAACCGTCACGCTGCCTACACGATCAGAAATAAGCGTGCGCTGCAGAGTCTCAATTGCCCCGCCTGCTCCTTGCTGGTCCTCCCAAAACTGAGCCGGTAGGCCAACTGCGAGATCAACCGGGATCGTGGCGTCCACCCCGACAGTGTCCAAGGCCGAGTTCACGAAAGCGGGGTAGTATTCGACGAGGTGCTGGGGGGTGCGGAGATATGCGACACCACCGGGGTGGTTGAGTGCGTCATCACCGACCAGGACGCGGCCGGCAGAATGCTGGTACACGCTCAGGATACGGTATTTAATATCATCGTCTGTCATGATTTTCGCTGACGAAAACCCCAGATCGACTACAAATGTTTGTTTCATTTTTATTAGCCCCTTTTGTCAGTGTTTTTTTGCCCTCTAATACAAAGAGGTTTTTCGACCCCTTCAATTTGCAAAAAAAATATCGCGGCTGCAAAAATAATCAGTACACCGCCCGGTACACCGTTAAGTGTACTAATCAATGTACGAGTGATCTGTTTGCCGAAATTAAATGTATGATATCAGGTGGATGTATTGTTTGTGCGCGATGGTAGTTGGGTGTGGGTAGTGTGCTGATTGGTGTACTGAGTAGTACACCAATCAGCACATGTTGTGATTTATGTCTGGCGGCATTACACAGGGGCGCTTGACAGATGTGGCGACAAATCATATGATTTGTCGTAACATCTTATATTGGGAGGATTTTTATGAGTGCTGAATGGGGGAGGAGACTTCGTGTCCTGCGGATCCTTGCCGGGTTTTCGCAGGAGATAATCGCAAAAAACGTTGGGACGTCTCTGAGCACATATACGCAATGGGAGACAAAAGGCCGTCAACCCCGCGGCACCGACCTGCTTGAACGCCTAACCGGGAATATAGGAGTCCGACTTGAGGTTTTAAACGGACGGCCATTTAGCCAAACTGATATAGTCCTCTGGATCCCCTATGATCAGGAAAAGTCCGACCTCATGGGGCAGACTGATCTGCTACTCATGGATGTGCTGCCTGGCTTACTTGGGAGTGGGTCATCAATAATAAAACTTGAGCTGGGTACTACAGCGCTTTATTCGATCAATCAACGGATACTGATTATGCCTACAGCCTCGATGGTAGGTTCTATTCAGGCTGCTTTGGAAAAATGTGGGGTAATTGAGACGGTAGGGTCCCTGGCGATGCCCGGTACGTCTAAGCCCAGCTATAATTATCTTGAAAAGGCATTACAACTCGATCTAATTACCCCAGATGCAGCTAAAATACTCCATTCACGGCTTTCTGCACATCTCATCAGGATACTCCCACAAGAGTACGATTATATTTCTGTGGCCGGTTGGAGCCTCGCTGAGCAGTTTCCAGGTTTGGAGCCTGGGGATGTTAAGCGCTTTGCAAAAAGCTTCGCCGATTTTATTTACAATGCGGACGATGTGGGGGGGTGTGACTACGACTACAATGAGACAGTGACCGGCCTAGCCAACGAATTGGTCACGGCCTATAATTCAAAAATTAAATAAATTAAGTTACATATGCATCTCTTATAAAAGGCTGGCCTTGAAGGTCGGCCTTTTTATTTTGTTATTCATACTCGCAACGACTTATCGTTTGACAAATAAAATGATTTGGGATAATTTAAAATAAAACGACAAGGGGAGGGGCAATATGACGAACCCAAATAATAAGCAATCAACTGAAAATAAAGAGTTTTTGAAGGCTGGGCAGGTAATGAAACGGCTCAACATATGCAGAAATACTCTCTGTACCTGGTCAAAAACAATCTTACCGCCGACAGTGGTGATCAACGGGCAGGGTCGTTGGTCAGCAGATTCTATAGATTTGTTTATGTCGGGAAAGTCGTAGCGACTTATATGATGTTACGAATAAAATGGACACCCAACTGATATGGATATTGAAGGGTTAATTCCGGCCTGAACCCAGGGCCAACGACCAAAAGGAGATCGAATATGAATATAGAGATTGAGGCGGGGGCAGTTGAAACTGGGGTACATCATGAGGCCTGGCTGGCATGGATGACAATCGAGAAAATAGTCCGCCGTCACATCGGCTACAAAAATGACTCGGACGGTGGAGTAATCGATGATGAGGATGATTGCTTGGGTTGGATATGCGAGAGGTTTATTGCAGGTTACAAGCCTGGGATGTTAATGGCCGAATATATCAGCTACTGCAAACTGCTTACGAAGGATTACCAACGTAAAGAGCGCGTACGCAAGAGGTACGCACAGCTGAGTGAAACCGGTGATGACAGCGATCTGTACTGTCTCACCAGCGCAGCCGGGGAACCCTCGATCAACGACCACAATGCAGCTGAGATAGCCATAGATGCCGAAAGTACTGCCGCTCTCCTGCTGCAGCTGGGTTACCTGAGCGAGCCCGAGTACTGCGCGTATCTTGACCGGATTATGTACGAGGTCGAGGGGGTTGACCGGACGCACGGTACTGATTGGCGGACAATCGAAGCCAAGATTGAGAGGTTTCGGTCGGATTTTCGTCGATCTGAGACCCTCGGCGTGCCCCTACGCGGGTCCAAAAGAGGCCGGAAATAATGACAAAGCCATCCTCCAAAACCTCCTCAACGAGTGATAATGGTCGTGTTTATTACATTATTACCCCTCTCGGTGACCTTGAGGGATCGCACTGGCGCGGTATCCGCCGGCTGCCGGATGGGCCTGCGGTTATCGTCATAGGTCTCAGGCTCCGCAATATGGCCGCAGAGGTCAATCAGGGGGGGCGGCTGGTCCACCTGACCGGCGAACCGATGTCGTTGCAGGATATCGCACGGGCCCTGGATGAACCACTGGAACTTATGCAGTACTCGACATCTATATTGGCGAAATATGGCCTTGCTGACGGCAACGACGACCTTGGCTGGACTATTACGGATCCAGTGGTACTCAAACACGTCAGCCGGGCACTACCAGGCAAATCCACTAAATTGATCGCCAGCCCTCCTAAATTAGTCCTGGATAGGGGAGCAGAAGAGGAGAAAACAGAAGATCGCGAACGGCGCGAGGCTCGCAACCGGAAACGCCTTGAGCGCTATCGTTCCCAATGGGGTTGTGAACCCCCCGAAATTATCTGGTCGGTGACGACTGCAGTCACAAATCGTGACAAGCCTGTGACCGGAATTGTGACTAGTGAATGTCACGCGCCTTTGCAATATACCGAAAATACGACTAAAAACGGTGTGACTATAGATTATAGGGGTATAGGTGTAGGTATAGATGCAGAGACAGCAGCAGGAGAATGTCACGAAACCGCTGCTGCTTCTTCGCCTTCGGCTTTTCTAGATACTCAACCCCAAAACCCGGTTGATGAAAGAACGCCAGTATCCTCTATTCCGGTACAGGTTTCCGTTCTCCCCCCAGAGATCGAGACTCTAATCTCCAAACTGCCCCTAAAACACCAATCAGGGGCAAAAGGCGGTGCCGTGGCCGGCTTGGCCAACGGCGCCCCAGTGGCTGTCGTCCTCGACTGTCTCCGCCGGCTCTCTGCAAAGCTCCAACGCGGTGACTCTGCTGTGTCCACTGCTCGTGGCTGGCTCAACTCAGCCATCACCGGGGCCGTCGCCGAAGATGCAGAAATGGCGGAGACAAAATCTCAGCAACATGCAGCGACAGCCGAGCGCCAGCTGCGCGAAGCCGAAGCCGCAGAACGCGAGCGACAGGCGGACCTCCGCCGGCAGGCTTTTCTGCTCGCCAGCTGGGAATCGCTTGGGCTTGCTGATCAACAGTCTATCGAGTCGGAAGCCCGTGCAAAAATGTCTCTCTACAACCCCGATCCATCTTCGTCGATCCTCAAGGTGACCTGTCTCGACATACTTCAACAGCGCTACCAGCTCTCCGCCGCATAGAAAGGAAATTTTATGCTCTCCGTTTCTACCCCTAAATCCTCTCAAGCCATTCAAGCCTATTTCGAGAAGGATGATTATTACTTGAAGGGCGCTGAAACCTCTCAATGGGTTGGCTCCGGTGCTGAGTCATTGGGCCTCTCCGGGCCGGTCTCGAAAGAGGATTTCAAGGCCTTGACCGAAGGATATTCCCCCTCGGGGGATCAGCTCGTTAAACCGAAGATTACGAAAGACAAAGAGACTGGCGAAAAGATAGAGGAACATCGCGCCGGCAACGATCTGACATTCAGCGCCCCCAAGTCTGTTTCCATTGCGTACGCCGCCGGGGTACCAGGCATGAAAGAGGCTCATGACGCCGCCATGGACGCCATGTGCTCGTACCTCGAAAAGTATTACAGTCACGCTCGGACCCCTGAGGGGTTCGCGTCGGGTTCTTTGGTCGCCGCCAAATTCGATCACGCCACCTCGCGGGCTGTAGATCCGCAGTTGCACTCGCACCTGTTTGGGCTCAATGTTACGCAAACAGAGGACGGCCAGTGGCGGGCCAATGAACCTATCAACATTTTCAAAGATCAGAAGGTACTCGGGGCGCTTTACCGGCAAGTGCTGGCAAACCAGTTGATGAAGATGGGGTATGAAATCCGGTGGACCGATCGTGAACAAAATCTTTTCGAACTGAAAGCCGTGCCTCAAAATGTGATTGCCACTTTTAGCCAACGCCGCGAAGAAATTGAAGCAAAAGTTGAGAAGTGGAAAGAGTCAGGAAAATATGACCAGCTCAAGGGTAAGGGATTGACTGACGCGCAGATTTGGGAAAAAGCCACACTCGCCACTAGGGCCGCGAAAGATAAGAATCTTACAAAAGAAATGGTGTCGGAAATCTGGGAAAAAGTGTTTGCATCCCTGGGGCTGTCGAGCAAGAGCTTTGAACAGTCCGTGTCTGGGTCGCGGCTTGAAACTCCCGCCCTGGCCCCTGCCGATGAACGGGCAGAATCGATCATAAAAATAGCTGAACAGGCCGTGTCGTTCCATAACAACAAAGAGGCGGTTATCGATCTGGCTCAGGTAATCAAAACCTGCTGCCAACTGTCGGCCGGTCAACACTCCCTTAGGGAGATTGTGGCCGCGGTGCAGGCCTCCGCTATCGAGCTAGGCGACGTGGCGCGAAACCAGGGGCGTGTGAAATATACCACTCCGGAAATGATCCAAATTGAGCAAAACAATAAGACCATGGCTGAGTCCCTCGGGGGCACCTTTAAATCAATCACCTCGAAAGAGGAAGTGGAGCAATATCTTGATCACCTGAAAGCTACGGAACATATAGACCTGTCAAAAGGTCAACGGGATATGGTTGTGCAGGAACTTACGAACGGGAACGGCCTCAATGTAGCCAATGGTGACCCTGGGACCGGCAAGACTTATGCCCTCGGGATCATCACGCGATTTGATAAAGAAGTCCTCCTGCCTTCCGGCCGTGAACACGTCGTCTGGAATGTCGGTTTCACCGGGCGTGCTGCGGCGGAGATGGCGGCCAAGACAGGCGGCGAAAGTTATACAACGGATTCTTTCCTTAATCGCCTGGAGTCCGGGAAGATTAAGCTCGGCGAACAGAAAGATGGCGTCCGCCGGCAAGAGGTAATCCGGGTCGATGAAGCCTCCTACGAAAGCGCCCGCCAGATAAATCATCTGCTCCGGGTTGTGAAGGATGCTCAAGGGAATGGGGCTACCATAAAAATGTCCCTGCAAGGGGATCTCAAACAACGCCTGTCTATCGCCGCCGGCCGGGCATTTCAGCAAATGAAAGAGATAACCCATAAGTTCGGCGCTTATATTGAGATGAAAGAGATTATACGCCAGTCCATTGCCTCCGGCCTCCGGCCGGTTGCCACTAAGCTGAACGATACCTCCCTCCCTATCGCACAACGTACCCTTGAAGCCCTGGGGATGATTGAAAATCAAAACCGCATTGTGGAGATAAAAGACCGGGCGGGTCTGGTGAAAGCGACGGTCGCCGAATACCTGAACTATAGCCAAATGGACAACCCGGATAAACCCGGTCAAAAAGCTACCTCCATTGTCGTCTGCACCACAAACGCAGAAGTGCAGGAACTCAATAAAGCCATTCGACAAGAGCTGGTCGCCTCCGGGAAACTCGAAGAGGGCAGCAAGTTCAAGGTATACAACACGGCCTCCGTCAACGTCATGGCAAGTTCTTATAGGACCGGCCAAAAAGTCATGTTCTCAGGGTACCGTGACGACGATACCCGCAAGCAAACTCAGTTCCGGAATATCCCCCTGAATACCCCTGGCCTGGTCAAAGAGATTAACGCTGAAAAGAACATGGTGACTATCCAGTACGAAATGACCGGGCGTGGCGGGTCAAAGATTGTTGCCGAAGAATTCTCTGCGGCTGACCTGGCCCTGAATGTGTCAGTATACAACCTCAACGAAAAATTGTTTGCCGTAGGCGATAGGGTAATGAACCTGCTTAACGGCCGGTTCCGGAATGGAGAAATTATCCCTACGACTGATAAACAGGCGCACGAGGTCAAAAACGGCGATATCGGCACTATAAAGGCTGTCAATGACGGAGTGGCAACGATACTCTTTAACGAAGGCGAGTCAAGCCAAAGAACCGTCAAAATGGCCCTCTCACGGGCGCATATCGACCACGCCTACGCGGCGACTGACGCGAAACTACAAGGGGCAACGTTGGATTTTGGCGTTATATTCGCCGCAATAAAAGAAGGCGTCAAGAGCATGCTCAGTTACCAGGGGGAAAACGTCGCCCTGACGCGCTTCCGCCATGATCTGAAACTGCTCACAAATAGCCTCAAGGGCCTCAAAGATGAAATCAAAACCGAGCTGAAAAAAACATCTACCCTGGATTATAAAGAGAACCAAATGGTCTGGCCGGAAAAGGCCCGGGCCGCTGAAAAGGGAACTGAAAAGGAACTGCCCCCTGGGGTTGCAGAAGCCGCCGAAGTGGAAGCCGCCGCCGCGTCTATCGGTAACGATGTTGCCGAAGTGGCCCGGGAGAATCACATCTTTGAACAGTCCATCGAGCACCAGGAAGCAGCTCTTGAAAAGATACTGAAAGAGGTTGAACGGCTTGAGAATCTGGATGAGCAGATATCGGCGGCCGTGGAGCCTCAACAGGCGGAGCCTGCCGCTGCCGGCAAAGCGGAGCCGCCTGAAAAGTCTCAACCTGATGCCGCAATAGATTCGGTCTCTTCTGCCGAAGTCAAAGACCACGCAGGGGCCACTGGCCCCACTGAACCGCCTGGCCCTGGTGTAGAAGAACCTGGGAGACAATACACTGACAAGCAGGCCGACCCTCCTCAGACCGTCGCCGTCCCTGAGCAAACCGCCGAACGGGTGATTAATGCCATGCCGGACTTTTCCGGCGAGGCAGGCCGCTGGACCGGCGTTGGTGAACGGTTCGGACACCGGGCCTCCGCCGCCCCTCTTGACTTCTTTACTCACCAGGGCCGGGACGGTCACGAATATTCGATTAAATACGCTGGGGATTTCGGGTTCTCTACGTCAACCCGGTCCACCGTCGACACCGCCCTGTCGAAGCGCTCAACAGAGATTATCCGCGGCGATCATGGAAAAACTGTGAAAACCACCCATTCCCGGGGAGACTGGATTTCGCGGTCGTCTGAATCCTCCGGCGCGGTTCACCGCCACAAAACCAGGGATGAACAGGGCAATGTCATTCAAGCCGAAACCGTCCGGTTTTCCGAGCGGTCGCAACAACTCTTCGGGGGCCTGTATCGGTCCAGCACGCGCACGGAAAGGCTGCATGACGGCTCAAAGCGGCTAATCAAGTCAACTTCCTGGGGCAACAAGGTCAAGGGCACCACAACCACTTATCATAAAGATGGCCGGATCGTAGAGACGGAGTGGACCGGCACCAGGCGGGAAAACGGGGATCTCCAGATCAACGAGTCGACCACAAAAACTAAATTTGATGCCTCCAAGACGAAAATGGAAACCGGTAATTTCCTCGATATAGGAGTCCGCGCGATAATCCAAACAATCACTTTCCTCAAAGACCCCAATGAATACAGGGATCTCCGCAATCAACTGACAAGAGACCATGCTCTCAAGATCACAACTCAGCGGTATCAGCAAAACGGCTCTGTCCTGGGAAAAACGGAGATATTTACAAAATCCCAGCTCCGTGCCGACAAGGCCTGGGCCAGAAGTACAGATAAAAGTATGTCGTGCCTGACCAGGGAATATGATGCTGACACTAAGGTATTCAAGATTGCCAATTTCGTACGGGACCCTGAGGGGAATGCAAGCGGCACTGCAAAATATATCACTGAGGCCGGGAGAGTTGACAAAACTACTGATTGGCAAAAGTTCGCCAACGACGCCATGAAGGGCCATACCCAGCACTTTGACGGCGTGGGGAAGCTCACAAAGGATACCACCTGGGAAAAGGATGCCGCCGGGGAAATGAAGGGTGATACGAAGCATTTTGTCCGGGAAGACTACAATGGCGACAAGCTGACGGTGAATTACGCTACGAAAGAATCGGAATGGATGAAAAACACTGACAATGCCATGAAGGGTGAAACAAAACACCTGAATGAAGATGGGGCCGCCACTAAGACATCCTCCTGGGAAAAAGATGCTGATGACAACATGAGCGGGAAAACTCAGCATTTCGCCGAGAATGGCGAGTTGAACAAAGAGACTGCCTGGGCGAAAGATGACACGGAAATGGCGGGCGAAACCCGCCGCTACGCCAACGATGAACTGCGGTCATTCTCTGCATGGACGCGGGATCTGGGCGAAGATGGAAAATTTGAGGTGGATTTCTCTGAATCGTACCTTCCGGGATTTTTCAAGGATGCGGAGGAAAATGCCGGGAAAGAGGTGCGGCCGGAGCCTGATAAAACCGCTGCCCTGGAAACCCCAGAGCAGTCACACGAGCAGACCCACGAGATAGACCAGGATCAGCCTGAACCCCCTCCCTTGGCCGAGATAGACAACGAGGTTGCCGCTGCAGCCGATATTGTCTCCTCTCCTGAGATTCCACCGGCCGAAGGGGTGGCCGTAGACAAGGATTTTGCCCAGGTTGAAGCCCCTGGGAATGACCTGGAGGACGAGAATGAACATGACCTCGACGAACAACACACGACCGAAAATCTGTCATTGCAAGAATCTGAGTTGGAGATTGACGGCAACAGCCAAGAGACTGTGACCCTTAGTATCCCAGAGGCTATCGACGCTGCCCTGGACACAATTGCACACATTCAAGCCGAGATCCTCACCGGTGAGATAGGACAGCTAACCGAGGAAATTGCGCAGTCTGCAGAAGCTGGAATGGCTAAGCTGCTTGAAGAAGCGATTGAAAAGCTTAACACAGAAATTTCCAGCAACCAGGCCCAGGCGACTCTCTCTGATGTTGCTGACAAACTCGGTCCCGAGGTACAGCAGGCTGAACAGCAGCACGAACAACATGAGGCCCGGGAACGAGATGTTGAGAGGGAAATGGATTTCGAGATATAACCTTTCGTACTTCCTTCCACATTACCAACTTTACCCAGCCCCGGCCGTCCGCCGGGGCTTCTTCTTTCTGCGGTCATGATTTGTTCACTTTTCTCTCCATTGCTTTTCGCAATATTTCATTCTTTTTCATTCCATAAAGATTTTTTGCAAATTGAAGGGGTCGAAAAACCTCTTTGAATATAGAGGACAAAATTTCGGAGGAGAAATTTATGGCAGCTACACGTAACTCAAACTTTGCAGCCGGCGCCGGGATATCTGTCGGCTCGGACGGAGACATGATGGTTTTTGATCACCTTGTCGGTCGTCACCTGTTCCGCCTCGGTCTGGCCCTGGCGTGCGAAGATTTGCAAGCTTCAATGCGCTTGTCCTCAACTTTTTTCGGGCTTATTTATTCACTCTCTCTCCGCAAAAAATATCCGGTCAAAAGAATCAGAGAAGCTCTGAAGAGTTATCTGATTTCGTTGATTTCCTGCGAAGCCGCCGCCGGTAGCGATGATTTTAGCGAAATCGGCGGCGCTGCCGAATGCCTGATTGGACACTATGGGGTTTCCGGTGAGCTGTTGGATGAAACATTTGCAGACGCCGCTGTCCAAAACCCAATTTTCGGGGGGTGGGTGAGTGGGAAAGCAGCTATGGAAGTGACTAAAGACGGAATGAAGGGAGAAGTTGAACAATGAACTGGCTAACCAAAATACTGGCCCCGTCACTGATTGTAATTTTGGCCATCGTTTATTTTTCGTATCAAAAAAACGACAACGAAATGACTCAGGATAGTGCGAAATTTGACCGGGATTGGAACGAGAGTATGCAGCATTTTGCAAAATCTCCGGGCGAAAAGAAAAAATATGCGGCAAGGGCAACCATGGCGCAAAGCGATTATAGCTCTGCCAGAGCGGAGGGGGCCAAGCATAAGCAAAGGGTTGATAATGCAGGGGATAACCTTAACGATGCCCTGGATGATCTCAAAAAAGAGAACGGGGGTGGGAAGTGAAAAATATCATCCTTTTTGTCCTACTGGCCCTGGCGGTGCCCCTGGCGGCCTCCGCCCTGGATCTCTCGGTTGACAGCAGTAAGGACAAGTCGATCTCGCGGGAACGGGCCTTATCAATCCGGAAAAGCCTGGAGGATCGGCACTCCGATACCACAAGCCACTCCCACGACACGAGCAACAGCACGACAAACCGCCGTGCGCGCAACATCAACCGGGACACCTCCAATACGGTATCAATCCCCATGATAGCCCTGCTCCCGGATCTGGGCTTTAAACCCCTGCTTCCCGTGGATCTCGGGCTCGCCGCCCCGATTGAAAAGGGCGGCTGGATCACAGTACATGTACAGGAGTACTACGCCAAAGCGTGGGCCTCCTACGCCCCTGTAGAGACCGTCACAGACCCGGCGCCGGTCAAAGCCTACATTGATCTGGTGGCACGCAAGTCCCTGATTGCCGCTCAAGCGCAACTCTACCTCATGGATCGGCTCGGCCGCCTGGCCGGGAAAAAAGCCGTCACAAAGAACGGCCGGAAAACCCTTGATGCGTCGGTGCTGGTTGGCATCAATGATCTCCCTCCCCTGGCCGCTCAGGCTTACGCAGACGCGGAAAAAAATGTGTCTGCGCCGTATCTCTTGGGAATATGGGAGAGATACCAGAAAGAGATGGCGGGCGGGAATTGTCGCCTGTCCGGGAATCATGGGATTTCCTGCGGCAACATCATAATCGAGCTGGACAACCCGCCGCGGCTCGCCTTGGGGAACATCCCTCTCTACAACGGGTCCACGTTCGCTGGTGTGACAGGCGATGTGCGGGTGTCCTCGAGCGTCAGCCTGCATGATGCCTACGAGCGGTCAAAAGTCGTGTCTGACGCGGATAGGCGGTCAACAGATGATATGGAAAGCAACGGAAATGCCTTTGAAGCTGCTATGAGCCGCCGTGAAACGCTGAATAAGAGCAAAGGGAATAAAATAAACATGGGGGTTGGCAAATTTGTGCCCGGGCCTTCACACTAAAACTCAGTCCGTCACTGGAGGTGACCATTGAAAACCACAATTTTCGCTATTCTTCTTGCCATTGCCATTTCTTCCGCCGCTTTTGCTGGCTTCACCGTTCCGGTTTCTGATCAGAGTTTCGGTATTTATAAAGAAAAATCCGAAGAATATCAGACTGGAAAAACCAAAATTGGCAACATGCATCAGTCGATTAAATCATCGGAATCTGGATACAATATTACCATTGACTACAAGTATGACGATGGCAGGCAGACGCAGGAAAATTTTAATACCGATAAATCATTGGCTTTGAAATCGTTTGATATTTATATAAAAAGCAATGCTTTGATCTATTTTGGTGGAACAATAAAAGGTAACATACTGAATGTAAGAGAAGAAATAACAGAAGAAAAAGGCAAAAGATCCCTGGAGGACAATTTACAGATCACGGATAAACTGTATCCGTTATCAGCTATAGCATTATACCTGTTAATGCATGAGGGGGTCCCTGAAAAAGAATTCCAGATATCAGTGTTAAACTCGGATAACTCAACGTATTTTATGTCTCAAACTACGATAAGGCCTACCCGGATTGCTGTTTTAAGCGCCAATATATCAGGATATGATATTGGATATTCCCTCAGAAACGCAATGTGCACTCAGTTGTATTGCGATTTTCATATTGAGGTTGATAAAAACGGGAATACTATAAAAATCATCAAAAATGGATTGATTTTTGAAGCTGAGAAGCCATAACAGAAAAGGAGGCGCTTAAATGAAACTGTATATTTTATCGATAATTGCCGTAATCATCACAACGGCTTTTTCTACTTTCGCAGCTCCGCCGAATTTTTTTACATTAGACCAGGTTCCGAAACAGTCTAAACCTTTATCTTCGGGGCCATTAAGAGGCACTGATCTCCCGTCAGTATTTGTAGCTGATGCCCGGGCCAACGAAAAAAATATAAACAACCAATGTGATAATTTCAAAACTGCATACAACGATTATATTCAGTTCAATGGTTCAGGGCAGTCGAGGCACAATTCTCCTGGTGAGAATATAGCCGCCGAGGAATACATGAATATGCAGCACAAAAGGTTCGGCGGGCAAGTACAGTCGCAATGGCAGTCGGTTCAGGGGAGCTGGCCTTCGGGTTTCAACCCACAGGTTTGTTCTGGGACTATGCCGACTAAGACCGGATCTTTTACAATGTCTGACGGCAAGTTACTGCGAAGTGAGGAAATAACAGGCTGGGGCCGTTTTGATGCCACTTACGGTCCAAATCACAAATATCCCGTGCAGATAACGGTGTCAGACGGACGGAATAATGCGCTGACTGGCGTCAAGAATTCAGAAAATGAGCCGTTCATTGTCAGATCGGTTAATTTCGACTTTCTCAAATTGGACCCAATAACGCAATCGTATACAAGCAGATATGGTTCATTTACAGCTTCTGGCAATGAGCTCGTTGACTATTTCAATGTAATAGAGAGGGATTGCCCGATATTGGATATTGATAAAAATAGATGCCACAGTGCCCTGTCATGGTTCGGAATAATGCTTAAATACCCTGATGATAAAACGAGACAATTCACTATTGATAATCTGATCCAGTTTGCAAAAGCAAAAAACACACGATAAACTCAGTAAACTAGAGAGCTACAAAGAAAACTACTCAAGCCCCGGCCTTCCACCGGGGCTTTTTTCATTTCTATTTTTGCACCACTAAAGATTTTTTGCAAATTGAAGGGGTCGAAAAACCTCTTTGTATGTAGAGGGAAAAAATATCTGAAGGAGGTCTCAAGATGCTAAAGGCCGTAAGAAAAATAGAACATCCCCGCCGCGCTGTCGTCGGGGGTTGCAAAATACCCAGGATATCTAGAGGGGACAACACCCAGCGCTATTACGACGCTCACGTCCACGCATATCACAGCCTCCGCCGGCGGGCCCTGGAAACCGGGGACGAGCAATCAGCACAAATTGTTGCCGGATATGACGCGCTCATCAAGCATCTGCAGTCTCGCATCGGAAACTAAACAAAAAGGAGCCCAAAGACCATGCGGAAAATCATCATGATCGTAGCAATTCTAACAATGACGGCAATGGCAGCGCATGCCGGCACCGGTGCAACAGATATTACTCCTCACCTTACTAGGTGCGATGCGGTGGCAGTCATCAAGACACCGATTTGGCAGCGGCTGGCCACTGCATTTATCATCAGTGAGACAAAAGTTGTGAGGAAAACAGAATTTGTTGAGACTTTCGGACTTTTGACTGTTGAGAGGGCAGAGGACTTTGCTTCCTCTTTTGCCGATAAAATACTGTCACAAAATTTATCGGAGATCGAGCAGGGCAGGCTTTTTTGCACAGAAGATGGTAGCAAAAACGTTCTGTATATCGATTTTTATGGGAACGGAGAGAAACCGGTATTTTCGGGAAGGCTGTTGACTGATGTGGCAAGAGAAGAGAAGCGGTAACGCACGCCAATCGAGAAAGGAACACAAACCATGCGGAAAATCATCGTAACAATCGTTGCAATCATCACAATAGCAGCTGCGGCGCATGCGGAGCAGTCCAATGTGTACAAATGCTTCGGCGTGCAGGCTGTCGACCCGCCCGTCTGGAAAAAGATTGCAACCCTGGGGCTGGCAAGTGAACAGACCATTAACATCGACACGCAGTTCCTGGTTCCCGTCACCGTGTCTGGCCGCGATATCGAAGAGGCGATGGACGCCCAAAAGATACTCGCCACGGAGGCAATGAAACTGGATGCATCTCAAATTCGGGCCGCTCAAGTTACCTGCACTGGTCCCGCCGGCGATGTAATTCATCTCGCTTACGATCGCGAACACATCGGTTTCCGGAGCCGATACCAGCCAGCCCCCGCGGCAGCGGCACTGGAGGCGGCCAAAACTCATGCTGGCACTGCTTACGATCAGGGGGTGTACCAGTGACCCTCAACACGCTCCGGTAAACAAATCATTCAACGAATGGAGAAAACATCATGAACAAAGGATTTGCACAGGTTTTAGTAGGGTTTTTGATGATGATCGGAATGGCAGCATTGGCGGGGTGCGGGTCGGATGCTGCAAAAACCTCCGCATCTACAACAGCGCAAAAGCAAACGCCGACACTGACGGCAATCACGATTACCCCTGCCACCAACAATCTCGCGGTCGGTGCAACCCAACAGCTGACCGCCATCGGAACGTACTCAGACGGCACGACTGCGGATATATCGCGCGACGCAAATTGGGTATCCTCGGATCCGACAATTGCCCTGCCGGCGCAATCAACCGTAGGTTTCCCCCCTCACGCGGGTACAACTGGGGAGATCAGCGGAGTAGCCACAGGTACGGCGACTATCACTGTGACGTCCGGGGCGATTACATCGTCTCCATTTGTGATGCATGTCGGGACGCTGACGGCAATATCGATTACACCCTCACCAACCGCCAGTATTGGCCAGAACACAACCCAGCAGTTTGCCGCGGTGGGTACGTTTGCGGACGGCTCGATGGGCGATATCACAAACAGTGTTGTCTGGTCGTCGTCTGATCAGTCCATTGCAGCAGCAAACACGGTCATAAGCGGATTCCCGGCGCATCAGGTGGCGACTGGTGCCACCGGCCAGGTGACGGGCACTGGGCTCGGGACGGCGACTATTACTGCAGCCGTCGGGGCGATTACGTCAAATTCGGTGACGGTAACGGTGGTCGAAAGCGCACTGAAATCGGCAACTGCACAATAGCCCAACTATCACCTCAACCCCCGGCTCCGGCCGGGGGGGATTAACTATGCAAACCCGCGTGGGCGGAGAAGGAGTAACGAACATGCAAAAGATTTTTGTTTGGATATTGATGGTCACCACCCTGGTGGTGTTTGCGGGGTGCGGAAGAAAGACCGACGGGACGCCGGGGGCCTTAAATGCAACGTTCGCGAACCAGTCGTCCGCCGTGAAATGGAAAATATCGGCCTCCTCTGGTAGTGCCCAGTTGACTGCCGTTCTACCGGCGTCGGCCACCGGGACGGCGACTTTTTCGACCTCCGGCGGGACGTTGTCGCAAGCGGCTGTACCGGTGGATACGTCCGCCACCACCAAAACAGCTGTAACCAAGGTTATCGGCACCGGCGTGTATAAAGTCAAGGTTGCGGCGCCGGCCGCGGATGGGAGCCAGATCACCGGTGAAACTACGGTGAGTACCGTTCCGGTATCGTGGACTATGTCGCAGACTGCGACCAGCGCCGCTGCAATCGGGTCAACGTGGTCAGTCAGTATGACTGCCTCGGCAGCCGGATCATTTTCGATCTACGCCGAAACTACTAACGACCTGCCAATTTATCATCTTGCTGCGAACAACTCTGATGGGACGTTGCGGTATGATCATGTGATCGTTTCTCCGGCAAACATGGCACCCAGCGGCACTCATGGTGCACTGCAGGTAGATTTGTCCAATGTCTACATTATGTTTTCTGGTAACTCTGATGATGGTTCGGCGGTAGTGGCATATGACGTGACAACGGGCACTCAGAGATGGATATATAATAATCCAGCAATGGGCATCGGAATGGCCAGTGACCCGGTTGACGGAAAAACGCTGTATTTGCTCGAAAATTGGATGAACCGTGATGGGACTAACGCAGGAAATATCGTAGCTATCAACACCGTTGATGGCAGTTCGAAATGGACTACTCAGACGACCATGGATTATATCAATGTCGTCACCTGCTACGGTGGTTCGGTTTTTGCCGGAGGTACGTCAGCTGATGGGGTGAATTATTTCGTCAGCAAATATGATAAATCCTCTGGCAATTTAGTGTTCGAAAAAACGTTCTCTCCGCCCGCCAGTATGACAGATCAATATGGCAATCCCGGATCCGGAGTTGTTAATGCAATATCCACTGATGGTTCAGGCGTCTATTTTGCTGGAGTTATGCTTAACCCCCTGGTACCAGGTTCATACCAAAGCTATGCTGCAAAAATAGATCTGGGCGGCCAATTGCTCTGGGCAAATGGCACGCAGATAGATATCCAGGGCATGTTTGCAGCTACGGATGGCAGCGGCTACTTCGCGGTGGGGTCTGACGGCCCCGGTGCGGCCGTAATAAACAAATATAATCCTAACGGCAGCCTGCTTTGGACGTCTCAAATTTCCAATTTAAATCTTCCACAAATTGCTGTTTCCGGTTCGGCTGTTTATGCGGCGGGTATTATCTATAATAGCACCGGCGGGGTGGCAGGAGTATTCCGATTAAACGACATTGAGTAGTTGCAATGAACCATCCGCTGCACCGCCGCCGGGACGGTAAAATCCCGGCACATGTTTTATGCCGCTGAATTTCGACTGTCAGAGGCGGAAAAGAGGTTGCTCAAAAATTAACGTTTACCGGCCGGTGATCTCCTTGAGGAATGCCCGAATACGACCGCCACTGGCACCGGCCAGGTTTATCATAGACCAGAGGCGAGTTCAAAAAGGGGCGGGGCCTGCGCGGAGCGTTCAAGGTCCCATGTGAGGCGGCCGGTGAAACCCGGCCAAGCCTCGCAACAACATTTTGGGGAGTTAATCAATATGATCGATGTGTATGAAATCAATAGGGACAACAAATCCCGCACCCTTCGGGTTTCTGGAACAAAATTACTTGTCCTGGTAATGAGTTACACACAGGCTCATCTCTATTTTCAGTCAAAGGGAATGCTTGTCGAGGGGCCACGTCTCCGCGAAATGCGGCAGGAGTTGAATCCTCACCTTCCAGGGCCCGTAGTGGCAGTGGCGTTTGTCGAGGAACAGATGTACGCCCTCGTGGAGCATGAGCCTGCAATGCACATAAATCACCCAACTGCGGATGTGTGGCAGTCGGCTGTAGCTTAACATTTTCGAGGCAATCCGTGACCACACAGACAATATACGAAATCGATACCAACACCGAACCGTCTGTCTTTGACGATGGCTATTGGCTGGCGCTATTTGCAGAGCTCGGCTGGCCATATTCCTGCGATCTGGAGCCCGAGCAGGCTTATTTTGTCGACCTGGAGGAAGAGATAGATCTGCGAGAGTTTGAGGAATCAGAACCGGAGAGGATGGCAGCGTGAGTATTTTTGTGTGGACACTGGTAATTACCTGGCTCCTCGCCGGCTGTTGTGCGGTCACCGCGCGGGCGGAGACGGAGACCGAGGCTGTGGGGATGGTGCTGGGGCATGATACTGTGCAGATTCAAGCGACAGCTCAAACTCCAACACCGAGGCCACCATGGGTGCCGGCATACTCCAGCGACGACTGGAGGACGGAGATGAGGATTTACCTGGCGCCCGTTGATTCGAGGAAACTGCTGTTGATGGCCGAGGCTGCAGAGGCAGAGAATAAATTTGATTTCAGGTTCCAGGTCAGGCGCTGGGGCGGTACTGCAGCAAGCAAACATGCAATCTACTCACTTGTATTCATCTTCTGAGAAATATACTTACGATAGGGAAGGGGAGTGAGCATGAATAGAATTAGCCCGGAAGAATATGCAAAAGCTGTTGTGGACTGTATCAATTTGGCAAGGCAATCAACTGGCGGCGGCCGTGTCGCAGCCCAGGCAATACTCAGCGCGTACAACGGCGATTCGTTTCAATTGGACGTGTCCGGCCTCTGCAACCTTGACAACGACAATTATGAAACCGTCCTCAAAGTAATCCGCGGGCGCTTTGAGGTGGGCCGTGAACCGCATGAAATGGTCTCGGATGGCGGCAAAATTTTCCGGGCGCTGTGGACACAGTGGGAGCGTTTGGAGCTTGTCGAACGGGCAAAACGTGAGTGTCCTGACTGCAATGGCCGCGGAGCAATTTTCCTAAACACGAATGATGACGACGATATGACTACAAAGCCGTGTGAGAGGTGTGCGGGAACCGGTAGAATTTGTAGATGTGCATGATCAAAAACCGCACATGTACCTCTTGGGCCATCGGCTTGTTAAAAAGCAGGAAATGCTAACAGTGATCCATATGGCAACATATATAATTGGCGTTAATGTACTAAATATATTTTATCTTTTTGCTAAATTGCAAAACAATTACTTTCAATTTATCTTATAGCTCACCGTATTGCTCCTTAATCCACTTGGGCCGTCCACTGCCCACCAACTATATGTCCCAGAAGGTTTGCTTGTTGAGGACGGATATGGCACACTAAAAGTGCCATTTGTATCTATAAGTTGCGATGATGTTGGATACTCTGTTCCGTCTGGTTTTTGGAAGTGTAGTGTAGCATTACTATTTGGGCTGAATCCTGTCCCCCAGTCGGTAAAGGTTGTCCCTGCAGGGCCTGACATAGGCGATTGTGCTATTGTTGGGTTCAAAGTAATGGTATACCTTAGAGAATTACTAGCTTTCCCAGTTGGACCGTCTACTACCCACCATGTATAGGTTCCTGGTGCTTTGGACGTCGTAGATGGGTATGAGATTGAAAAAGCTCCATTAGCATTTATTGCTTGCGACTGTGGCGTATATTCAGTTCCATCTGGTTTTTGCACATTCAGAGTCGCAGTGCTGCTTGGTGAAAATCCAGATCCTGACTGTTGGAAAGTTGTTCCACCTGGGCCTGACGAGGGTGTCTGAGAAATCTGTGGATTTATTGCCTGGGTCACCGTGTAGCTCACCGGGTTGCTGATTTTCCCGGTTGGCCCATCGACTCCCCACCACGTGTAAGTGCCTAGTGTCCTGTCCAGAGGAATTGTATAGGTTATAGAAAATGATCCATCTGACTTGATAGTTTGCGATGACGGCGGGAACTCTGTTCCATCAGGTTTTTTGAAGTGCAGGACGGCAGTGCTATTTGGACTGAAACCAGTTCCCCACTGTGAGACAGTATCTCCTTGCTTTGCCGTCATTGGTGTTTGAGCGACCGTCGGGTTCACGCTCACGCCCTGATTCACAGTGTAGCTAACGGTGTTACTGACTTTCCCGGTTGGGCCATCGACCCCCCACCACGTATAAGTGCCAGGAGTTCTGTCCAGAGGAATTGTGTAGGTTATAGAAAATGAACCATCAGATTTGATAGTTTGCGATGATGGTGAGAACTCTGTTCCATCAGGCTTCTTAAAATGCAGAACGGCCGTGCTGTTTGGACTGAAACCAGTACCCCATTGTGAGACCGTATCTCCTTGTTTAGCTGTCATTGGCGTTTGAGCTACGGCTGGTGTGATATTTCCGGTTTGAGTTACAGTATAGACGACAATGTTGCTGATATTCCCGGTTGGGCCATCGACTCCCCACCAAGTGTACGAACCTGGTATCCTGTCGCTTGGCACGGTGTAGTCAACTGAAAAACTGCCGTCTGATTTAATTACTTGCTGCGATGGAGTGAATTCGCTTCCGTCTGGTTTGCGGAAATGCAAGGCAGCTGTACTGTTTGGGGTAAATCCTGTTCCCCATTGAGTGATTAAGCCATCTTGCGCTACCGACATCGGGCTTTGTGCGATTATGGGGGCGATGATTTGATCAGGTAAAACATCGAGACTAAAATCTTTTGACACAGGGGTAGCAGCCACATTACGGACTTGGGCTGCAGCTGTTTTTCCAACAGCATTAGGCCCGGCAGAAAGTGAAAATCCATATGTACCAGCCGTAGTTGGTTTTCCAGTGAGCTCACCTTGTAAATTAAGCGATAAACCACTGGGTAGATTGCCGGTTATAATATTCCAAAAACATTGAATTACGCTTCCAATGCTGGAGAATTTGTAATAATAATTCTGATTAACTCTCGCAGAAGGAAGTTGCTTTGGTGAAGATATTATCAACGTAGAGCTCCCTGGTGCACTTGTAACAGTAATAGCAGAGTCTCTTTTTACGTTCTCACCTGCTAAATCAATCACCTTGACGGAAAAAGTAAATGTCCCTTCTTTGGTTGGCGTCCCTGATATAATTCCGTCTTTTGATATGCTTAAACCGTCAGGCAAATTGCCGTTAATTATGCTCCATGAATATGGGGTTGTGCCATTAACAGCTGAAAGTGTCTGGCTATACCATGTACCCACAGTTAATGTAGGACACATAGACAAACTTTTGTCTGAAATTGCCAAGGGCAAGGGTTCGCCTTTGCGTCTTACAGCAATTCCTATTTTTTTATGTTTCGACCCACCCCATGTATCTTCAAAGCTCTTCCTCGTGTAAGCCTTATTATGCCCGTTAGACTCGTGTGATAATCCTTGTCCGGGATCATTTACGATAATATTTGAATCGTCATATCCAACTACTACCATCCAATGGTCTGCCCCATTTCTCATTATGTTACTGAAGTTACCTTTTTGAGTAAGAGTCAAAACAATAACGGGGTGCCCTTTGTCGATTTCATCTTCAATTCCTGATAAATCGTCAGTTGTGACCACCATAGCATCAAAACCTTTATCTTTGAGCAATGCTAACAACATTGAATCATTAGTCAATTGACCATTATAATATTCCGAAGACCCTGGATTGCCTGATGGCTTGTAATTACTATAATGTGACGCCATGAAATCGATAATGGCTTTAATACTATTTTCAGCATTCCCTTTTACAGTATTCCCATTAGAATCCTTTGAATCCGAGGTCAGAGGTGTGTTATTTAAAAAGGACGCTACCATTAAATAACATGCTGGACCACAGTTTACCGTATGATCCCAATCACCAGGAGGCACTTGAGGGATCCAAGGCACAGTAAGTGTAGTAGGCGCAGCACTATTTGCTGCTAGAATTTTCTTTGCAACGGAATTGCTTTTGTCTGAGCCAATCACCCCTATAAACTTATCTTCGTTACTAGCGGTTGCTCCCGCAAGAGTGGGTCCATCCGAAGCAGATGAACTGGGGCTGGAACCTGAGCCTCCACAGCTTGTCATTGCGACAAATGAAACAAGCGAAATCACCAGATATACGAAATGGCGATATTTCATTCCAGCCTCCTAAACAATTAAATTTGAAAAGCTTATAGGTTTGGTAGTTCTAATCCGATGAGACAAGACACGGTAGAAGAAAATGATGTTGCCCTTTATCTATTCATCAGTATTTTTGGATAGCTTCTGGTCGAAAATATAAAATGCCGGCACACGGAAATAATCCGTAGTGCCGGCCTTTAAAATCAGATCACTGTATTTGGAAAGACTTAAAAGGCGCACAAAAGCCCCCAGATGAAAAATCCGGCAGCCCAGCTGTCCATTATAATGAACTGGACCTGTGGCTTTGTGTGCCTACCTTGCGATAGGGTTACCCTAGATCGGAATTGTTGTTCAAATACTCCTTAGTATCGGTGAAATCAAGTTATATATTGATATGTTACACTGTATTGCTGTTAAAAAAATTAACACTATCAAATTTATCATAATTATATTAGATAGTTGAAACCGCAATTTTTATGCACCTTTTTTGCACTATTTAGTTTTTTGCAGGTTTCGGATCGGACGCGAGGGAAACCCCTGGGCTTCTGCAAAGAAAACCGCGGTCAGTGATTATGAAGGTGGTTTTGACCGACGGCGAACTGAGCACGATTGATAAGCATCGGCCCTGGCCGGCCACATTGAAAAATGAAGTGATAAAAAGGGGGACCTAATAACCAGGTCCCCCCCCTCAACCAAATCCTAAGCAGCACAGTCTACGTTACTTTGCCTTCACCGCAGATTTACGCACAGCGGTAGTTACCTTTACCGGTTTAGCAGGTTTCGCAGCCTTTACGGCCTTAGCAGTTTTCGCAGGCGCCTTCGCCGCAGCGATCTTCTCAGCCCGCACCTTACGAGCTTTTGCCAGGTTATCACCGAGCCCCCTGTCTAGCGCTGCCTGTCGCCTGGATTCACTGTAGTTTTTGGCTGACAAGGACTGAGACGAGGGGATATTGAATTGCTTGCGGTATTGTCCAGGCTTCAGTCCGTGAGCCATGTTCAGGTGGCGGGTAAGGGTTTTAAAACCACCTTTTCCGCAGATCATGCAGATCACTTCGTCCTTCTTGAATGCTTGTTTTATGGTGAGCGCCGGCTTTGCCTCAGCAGATATGCCTTCTGCGGGTGTCCCGGATTCAAGAGCTTTCAGAGTTGAATGAACCTTCTGGAGTTCTGCGAGAAGATCATCACTACTCATTTGATTTGCGGATGCGTGAGCCGATACGATATCTGCTACCATTTCCATTAAAGAGGCCATTAATTTAGTCCTTTCAGTGATCTATTATGATACTTATGTTTATAATATATACTATGTCTGATATATATCAAGATTATTTAAGTAAAAAATCTTGCTAATTTGAAACAGTAGTATCGACGCCAAACACTCTCAGCTCTATAGCCCCAAGCTTATTCATATTAATCGATGATGCAAGCTGTTGCAGTCTGTCGATCAAGTCACGAAATCCTAGTTTTTCATTTGTGTCTGGATCACGCCATGACCGAGACCTATGATATGAGATCACCAGAACACCGTGTCGCCGTGTTGATGGTTTCAAGTAGTCCTCCGCAAGTTGCTTTTTCAAGGCTTTTTCGAGATATCGCACCGACCAGCCCATGTTTGCGTTTTTGATCTCTACGGCAACCTCGAACTGAGCTGCAGTGGATGAGATGATGATGTCTGGTTTGTCTCCAAGAGCGATATGAGCCTCCCTGTGAGCATGAAAACGCCCTTGTGAGCGCAGGCTCATTTGCTCTGCTAGCCACTTTTGGACTTCATCTTCATCCTGAGCCCGTTCGAGCAAGGCCCGGGAAGTGGCGTCACTAGTGGAAAAACTTAATTTTATGTCCGAGAGGATTCCCATCACAATTTTCAAAAGAGCATCACCTGTCTTTGCAGGCTCAACATGTTCGCTTTCCAATGTGATTACTTCTGAGGGATTCCAAGCGGACGGTTCAGAATCTATTTCGGCCTTACCTCGCGCAAGCTCTTTGAAGCGGATCTTTAAATCTCTGAAAGCTGGATCATCAGCCAAAGTACGCAAAGCGCGGTAAGCGTCGGCGCCAGGTCTATTGATCAATGTGCTGAGGATGGTATTGCAAGCTCCATCTAAATTATCCGAATCATCAACTGGAATCTGCAAGTTGTGAGCTAAGCGGAGGAGGGATTCAAGGGAGGCTACGGAGGCTTTTCCCAGAAGATTTGGAGCGGAAAAGTTGTACCGGCCGAAAAGGGCAACGAGAACTCCAGCCACTCGGGAATCATTAGGGATAATAGCAGGATTAGAAATCCAGGCAAAAAATTCTTGCGTAGCAGCGTCAGCATCAATCAGGTACATCATCGTAATGTATAGAATCATAAGCTTGTCATCGCTTGTGGATTGAGCCGCTTGCAGCCTCCGCCGTGCAAGCGAAACAATTTTACGCTGCTGAAATTCTTCAAGTTTCAGACGAGGTAAAATTCTTATTCCGTTGCCAAGTATTTCGATATTTCTAGGTTTTTTACCAGTGATGGTCTCAAATAGTATTTGGTTGACCGCTTCCTGAATCTGGACGTCCTTCCCAGCATAATGTGATAAAAAGTCGCAACGTCCTTTGTGGTTTCCTGACCATTCGTTTTGTATGGTCTTTCTTAGTATCGGTAGGGCTATAGAAGGATGGCTTTGTACAAGGTCATCAAACCAGTTTTGATATCCCTGTTCTGATATGCAGGCATGCTGTACAGCTCGTTCAGCCTCCGAGGCGCTTAACCGTTGGGCCCAATCAGCATTACCTTCGGCTTCCACTCCCAGGCCGGCAATCGAAAGAATTGTTGTGTGTTTCACCGTAATTTGGTTATTCCCTTTATGTGTAGGTCTTTCCGGTAGTGTGACGCGCCAAATAACTTTTAAACCATCCCGATAAGCCTCAGCGATCGGCCTACTGAATCCCTCTTCAATTAGCCTCCATTGCATGCAAGCCTTTAGGTGACTTTCATAGGCCCGATGTTGCAGCCAGGTACAAAGATTATGTAATCTGTACGCTCCAGCAGACCAAGAAGCCAATTTTTCAGAATCATAGAGGACAGATGGGTCTTTCTCCAGATCACTACAAAATGCGACCCAAGAATCTTTATCTTTACGTTCCCTCTCTTCTGCTTCAAGTACATATTTTTGGTGCTTTTCCATTAACTTGCGGTGCTCTTCGGTTTCAATCATTGCAACAGGTGTGAGGTATTTATTGAGATCGCTCTCAAGTATGGAGTTCCCAAAAATAAGTTCACGCAATTTGGGCAGCTCGACGTCATGTATACCAGCAAAGGCAATAATTCTGAATGCAGCACTTAAAGCCGTTTGTTGCTCCAGCTCGTTGTCTCGACCAGAAATATCATCATATAACCAGGCAAGATCATCAGGTTCGAGAGCCCACAACGAATCCCCATAAAAGAAAATCTCATTTACGAGGACTGGACGAGTATCTTCATGGTCAGTGTTCTGACGGATTTCCCCAACATCAGCCCAAAACAGCTTTCGTTTGAGAAATCTGTTGCTATTAATGGACTTTCTTATATCCAACATATCTTCATTTTTCGACATGTTTTGATCAGAACGTTCTATTGCCATAAGTAAATGAATCAGCCCATCGGTCGCATCAACTTTATCTTGATTGACCAATACTTCTTTTGCAATTAAGGTGAAATCGACCGCAAGACCATGGTGCTGTGCGGATGTTCGTCTATATGAGTCTTTGAATGGTGGTGAAAGAACCAGATTTGAGAGTCCATCCATTAGCTGTTCCCTGCTTGCGGCAGGGCACAGCTCCCATAAGCTATAAATCTCGTGATCAATATCTCTGAGAGATTCTTCTCTGGCCTTCGGTGTGTGACGAATCATATTGAGCAAATCGTCAACTAAAAGGTGAGATGGGAAGAGTATTGTTGCGAAATACGGGCAGAGACGCGGACTAATCCGGCCAGTAGCTCCCCTGGTCCAGGTTGCTGCAGCACTCAAACCATCCTGGTCATCGCAGCTAACAAGAGCTTGAAGGGCAACAGTCCGAAAATAGTCATCTGCATTTTCCTCCAAGGCAGTTAGGCGTGCTAAATCGATGCATTCCAGGATTTTTGCTTCTCTTATCAACCCCAGGAGGTTGGATCTGAAATCCTCGCGATGATTCAGCTCCCAAGCTCGTCGTATGGCTACGCTCAATTCAGGTGTAGCAAACATCCATATTGATCTGTGGTCCAATGAATCATTTGATATTTCGCCGGCCGCGTGACGTGTGGCGTAGTTCAACAAAAGGCGTTCTTTAGCCTCCAATGGAAAAGAACGCGAATCCCCATAACGCAAAAGAACAATGGGTTCACGTTGAATAATCTCATCACGGAATGATGGATGTTTGATAGCAAGCCAAGCTGCTGGTGCATGTAAAGAGGGTACAAGTGTCTTAACACCGTAGGCTTCCTTGAATATAAGATCCCAAATTACCTGCTCAGGACAGCCAGACTGTAGCAGCTTATCAAACCAGCAAGCTGTGAGGTATTCTTGGGTGCCACGATGATGAAACCGGATACGTCCATAGGTGGCTGGCGCAAAAATTCCTCTACGCGTCAGTGCATTGCGCTCAGCGTCGGTCCAATCATTCAGGATATTAGTAGGGTCAAGTGCGTTTTGGGCTAGAGATGGATCAGGTTCATGGCCGGCTGCTCTCAGAGTGTAGGATTTACCAAGTGTTAGTGCTGCCGCCAGCCTTTCCCCACCAGTCCGTGATTTTTCATAAGTCAGATCGTTATTGTCTCCGCGGAATTTGTCTCTTTCGGAAAGCTTTCTGCAAATGCTATTCTCTGTCATTTCTACCAATGACCCAAAAGACTTGTGGCACTTCCAATATTCAGCCAGGTCTAACAGGTCACCTGGTCGTTCAGCATAAGCATCAAGACCATGCTGAACAATAGCAGCTACAAAATCTTCAGGATCATCAACACTTGCTGCAACAGCAAGTTTATGTTGTTGCGCGGCGCTTAGAGGAGTGAGCTGCACAACCAAAAGGTATCCAAGCTTTTGTACTGGTTCCTCTTCTTCTTCATAGGTTTGTCGGTTCTTCCGATTTTCTTTGTTGAAAATTGGGTTTAACAGCCGTTCGTGTTCACCCTCTGGTTGTGCGGGTGGCTCTGGTTTCTGATATACAGGGAGAAGGCGCTCAACTTCAGTGCGGTCTTCTCCGCATTTCCAATCACTTGCTCTGCATGATATATAGACGTGTGCTCTTTCTAACCCTCTGCCTAGTTCTTTTGCTAAGTGGCGTAGAGCTCTCTCAACGCTCTTCCGGTTGAGGCGAGCTTCATCAACTGAGTCCAGGAAAAACCACCCAGTTTCTCCTGTTTGATTCTCCTTCCATACCTCGAATGCCGCAGCTTCCGACGGGTCCAATGCCTCTTCAAACCCTTCATCAGCGAGATCCTCAATTCGAATAAAAAAAGCCGCCTTCCCCTGAGCGGCAAGTGCTCTGGCCTGATTTTTAAATTCCTCAGTTTTACCGCTTGATGCCTCCGCTAGCAGAACTACACGGTCATATTTCAGTGAATCTTCCCATCTAAGCCACCCAGCGACCTTGTGACCCCATGCCATACCGATCTCTAGGTTGCTTTCTTGTTCTTTGCTGATTACCGCAAAGCATCGATTAAGTTCGATAAATTGCATTGTTGTTCCTTCATTTTCCGGGAATTTAAACGCATTTAAACAATACGTGAAGGAAAGGTGATGGTCAACAATGAGTAGCCGTAGAAAACGTATTTCGGGGCTCTACCAATTTTTTATCTGAATCGTGAGCTGACCTCGTAAAAGGAAAATAATTCAAATGCCCGCCGGCGTGTGATATTAGAAGTGTGTGATGCTACATCTGAAAATCAGGAGGTGTCATGAAAAAGCTTCTGTGGTTACTGCTGGCAGCACTATTCCTCGCCGGCTGCGCGCCCCTCTCGGTAGAAACCAAGACAACAGCCTTTTACACACCGGATTTCAAAATTAGAGGGTCAATCTCCGTAGTTGCTGCTGAAGCGGCGGTAAACAGTTCACTTGAATTTGCGCGCTACAAAATGCAGTTTGAGGAAAAGCTCGCGTCCAAAGGCTACAGTATAGCGAGCAATCCGGCAGAAGCCCAATATATCGCATTTGTGTCATACGGCATCGACACCGGCAAAAACGCCAATGTCTCGACACCTATCTTTGGCCAGACAGGTGGAGGCACAAGCTATTCGTACGGATCAGTAGGAGGGACCTCATTTACCGGCACTTCCTATTCGATGCCAACCTACGGCATTGTGGGTTCGATGAACAGTTCAGAAACTGTCTATACCAGGTCTATCGCACTGGATATTGTGGACGCTGCCAGTCTGAAAGCAGGCCATGCCGTAAAGGTCTACGAGGCCCGGGCAAAGAGTAACGGAATGTGCAGTGTTATAGCGGGTGTCTTTGAGGAGATGCTAGAGGCGCTCTTCACCGAATTCCCTGGCGAGAATGGCAAGGTACGTACTATCACGGTGCAATCGAAAGGGGACTGCTGAGATACTGGCAAAATACAATCCAAAGGAGCCATTGTGAAGATATTTATTACCGCCCTCATTATGATTTCAACTATGGCTACTACTGCATTTTCTGATGAAAACTATTTTAGCGAAGGCCTTGCAGCCGCCAAACGAGGGGATTTTGTCACCGCCAAACAGAAATGGCAGCCAATCGCGATTTTAGGAAATATTAACGCCCAATTCAACATGGGGCTTTTGTATGAAAAAGGGAGGGGCGTTACTCAAGACTATGCTGAAGCAGCCAAGTGGTACCGAATGGCCGCAGACCAAGGCGATGCAGTGGCACAATTCAAGTTGGGGTATTTATATTCTGATGGTACAGGACTCCCTCAAAACTATGCTGAGGCTGTGAAATGGTATCGAAAAGCTGCAGACCAGGGTGATAGGGACGCTCAAAGAAACTTGGGTGGACGTTACAGCTACGGCGAAGGAGTAACACAGGACAAACAGGAGGCGTTGAAATGGTTTGTTAAAGCAGCAAATCAAGGTGACGCCGGGTCAATGTATGTAATAGGGTCTATGTATAGTAGAGGCGATGGTGTAAAACAGAGCTACAAAGAAGCCCTTGTGTGGTATCAGAGAGCCGCGGATCTGGGTGATCGTGACGCTCAGCAAGAAGTTGAAGTGATGAAGTTGAGAATTATGGAAGAAACAAGTTCTAAAAAATAGCAACTTATATATTGTAATGTTCAGCAACCTTAAATAACACATATACCATCAGAAATCATCAGCAATCTATTGCAACCACATTATATCATTTGCAACCATCTGCTTTCATCTGCAACCATTACCCCTCAAAACCGCCCTCCAAATCTGCGGTCTGCGGACTGATATCCTCGTGATCCGGCGCCGGCCGCCGCGAGGGCCAATGATCCCTGGGATCTGCCAGGTTGTTGTTAGGACTCTGTTAGGTTTTCGTCGGGACTGTGATGCGGGGGACGGACGGGGAACGGGGACCGGGGGTTATGGGTTAGGCTGCCAACATGGCCGGGAGAAATGCGGGCGCGCCGTGTGAGTTTTATGGAGAGGAGGGGCGGACAAACAGAAGTGGACAGACAGCCGGGCAATCGGAGTTATATGGTACTTGAGGGGGATTGAATTCCATATTTTGTGCTATAATATTCACAGAGATAGGGATTAAATGCTTGACATCCTAACCGACGTTGGGTATTTTCCCTACCATCTTACTACCCCATCGCTTTCGAGCATGGGCGCGGGGCGCCAGTAAAATGGCGCCCCTGCTATTTTCTGAGGTGTTCATCATTGGTAAGAACCTACGTCTACATCGATGGTTTCAACCTATACCACCGCCTCCTTTACAATTCACCATATAAATGGCTTGACGTTAAACGCCTCTGCGAACAGCTCCTCAAACCTTACAACCAGATAGTGGCAATCAAATATTTTACTGCCCTCGTCTCCGGTCGAACTGACCCAAATCAGCCCATTCGCCAGGAAACTTATTTCCGCGCTATGCAGCACTATATTCCTGAGATGACACTCTACTACGGCAGCTTTCAGACCCACCCCAAAATAGCTCGCCTAGTCACGCCTATCAATGGGAAAAATTACGCTGAAGTGCTGAAAACCGAGGAAAAAGGTTCCGATGTAAATCTGTCGGTCCACCTTCTTAACGATGCTTGGCTGGACGCATACGATTCAGCAGTCCTAATCTCAAACGATAGCGACATTGCAGAAGCCCTTAGACTCGTCAGGCTTCACCATCCTACGAAAACAATTGGTCTCTTGAGCCCTGTCGAAATGCCCTCTAATGAATTAAAAAAACACGCGACATACGTAAAGAAAATTCGTAATGGCGTCCTTGCCAATTCGCAATTGCCGAATCCAGTCCCAGGGACATCTTTCAGTAAGCCCGCTTCCTGGTAAATCTCTCTCTTCCTCATCACACCATTCCCCAAAGTCTGACACTCTCGACCACCCCAGCGCCCAGAACCACCCCTCAATCTTGGACTCTGTCAGGTTTTCGTCAGGTCTGTGTTGAGGGGGACGGCCGGGAACCGGGGGTTGTTTGTCAGGTTAAGAGTATCTACATTGGGCAGGATGATGTGGTAGCGCCGAAGAAGTATTTGCAGTACGTACCTATATTGGGTACATAGTGCATATGATTAAGGCTAAGCGAGAGGGGCACGTTTGCGAGGAATCCTGCTGTTTTCGATTGTGGCTTTTGCACGCGCAACGATAGCAGTAGAGACTTTCATCTCAGAAAGCTTTTTTGCCATGACATCATTAATTGGCGGATTCGTGCCTACCTGGATGCGCCTGGTCGGTATGAAAAAATCAGATCGATCCATTAATTTCACCCTCTAATGCCACCAGTGCAGACATTATTGTGCCAATGTCAGGATATTCACCAAAAATCATTGAGCGCATATCGCGGTAATCTGCCGTAACCGATTCCAGGACATGCCCCTTTGGCACAAGACGTAAAGTACCCGGCTTGGCCAAATCATATCTGGCCCAACCCCTCGGATAAAATCTGTCCTTGAACTCTACCACGTCTGACAACAGATCCAAATCGGCCAGAGCAGTATTTTTGACCGACGAGGTCGCCATTTTTGCTAGGTCATAGTAGTGCCGAGAGTATCTCAGTGGTTGGGGACTGCCGGCCGGCCGATACGCTTCGTGATGAAGAATTGTTGCCTTTTCCCAGAACGTGCGTTCAGCCTTGATGGCTTTAACCGGACACTCACTCCGCTCGAAAACTGCGGGGAATACCTCTGCAGTATAAGGGTGAATTGTATAATTTGCATAGGGAAGCCATGACGCCAGAGGCCCAATCTCCAAGCGCACCTCTGGTCTTAAATAGTCATGGTCGAAGGCGGCGGGGTAGCTAATGTTCAATACATTAGGATCGCCCCCATCTACTTCACATCGACAAATCGGACCGACACATTCAGACACTTGTCGCAGCAATTCTGTGGCGATATAAGCCTGCCCCCGCTCGTCTATATCCTTATTCAGCTTTTGTTGTTTCGATTTAGATCTGGCCGCTTTTGGGTCTTCACCCGTGAGGGTGGTCCAATCGAGAATTAAATCAATGTCCTCCGAAAAGCGGTCAATGAGACTAAACACCTTGGAGAGACTCGTTCCACCTTTAAACATCAAGATACGGGACAGGTCCGTGTGAGCAAATAACTTATCAAGAGTCCACGTGACCCAGAAATCCTTTTCCACGATAGCTGGGGTCATGTCCCGTCGGGCAGCCGTTTCAGAAAAGAGATCGCTACGCTGTTTTGCAGATAAATTGGCAACCTTATCCATTCGGCTTCTCCCGACAAATTTCCTTGATGCAGTCGTAGACCCAGCCAGTGGCTGTTTTAGTATCTTTCAAAATTTTGGGACACATATCTGAGCTAAACTGCTTACGGATTTTATCCATTATTTCTGGGCTAACCCGCTGCTTACCAAGTGCTTTAAGCGCTTGAACAATGATTCCACTTTCCCGGTGTTTAAAACCAATTTCTTTAAGAGCGGTTTTTTTGAACTCCAGGGTGTAATTGAGAATTTTATAAGTGCGATTCGGGCCATCAGAGAGATAAATATATTTGCCCAGGACCTGGGTAGACAAGCCAAGGAGATTTAGAGCAGCATCTCCAGAGGGCTGAATGCGCCAGTTAAATTTGCGCGCAAAAGACCTGGCAACCTGGTCAAAATCAGGGCTCAATTGTTGTTTCAACAGATCACTGTATTTGGGGTAGTCATACAGTCCACGATAGATACGGCGGATTTTGCCTTCGCCTGCCAGATCCGATAGGGCGTTATCGATCTGCTTGCGTTCAAATTCGTCTATAAATTCATTTGGGAAGAAAGCCCAACCCCTACCGTGTCCATATATCCTAAAAAGTATCTTATCATTGATACCTTGCAAGGTATTGCTCCTTTCAAAAATCTAGAAAAATATACTATTTTTTCTAGGAATTGCAAAGGAAATTATCGTCTAGCCCACCATCCCCCGTAAACCTCAGAGAGACTCCCCATCGTCCGGCACCTCCCCCGCAAAATCTCCACAAAAACCACACGAAAACCCCGTGGGAACTTGACTCTGCACCTTAAAGAAGGTATAGAAGTTCTTGACAACGCCTGCCACCTCCTTCGGGACGTCGGTGGGCTTTTTTTATTTCAAACAAAATCATCGTCTCCCCCAACTAACATTAGTTAATACTCACGCAAAAAAATCCGCATAAAATCTCACCTGCCTGCCTGTTTCATCAACAATAAGTTGATATAAACCGAATAGTTACTGATGTTGCAACTCCGAATTCCGGTTGACCGGTAGGCCGGGTTGAGACAGAATGGGGGTGATGAGATGCCCGACCTGTAACAGCGAACTGATTGAAACCCGAGAAGACACGGACTATGCCGAGAGCGGGTTTTTGATCTCTATCGTGCTCAGAGATATCAGAGTGCTTCGGTGCCCCGCGTGCCCAAATTATGTGATTTCGATATACAGAATGGTGGAACTGCATAGGAAAATAAAGGCTGCGGCGAAAAAGGTTAAAGGCGATCAAGATACCGTTGAAGCAGAGATTGTTGGGGACCATTGGGTGGTAAAAGTCGTACCGCGATACGACATTTGGCACAACACTCCGCGCTCGCAGCCGCTAATTGATTGGAAGGAATAAATGACCCGGAGAAAAAAGAATGCTCCGTATAGAGTCGGGATGAGACTCCCGGATAAGCTCCCGAAGAAGACTCTGGAGTTTATGAAAAACGCGGTAACACCTCCGCAGGTCTATGAACTTGTCGCACGGGTAAAAGCTGTTGAAGAGAGATCGAAGCGTGAGTCTGAAAGAGCTGAAGCAATTGCAACCCCTGACAAACACACATATCAGGTCACCTGGTCGGAAGAGGACGGTGAATATGCAGGGCTTTGCGTTGAGTTCACAAACCTTCGCCATTTGGCAAAAACGCCAGTAGAGGCGCTGGCGGGGATTCGGGGGCTGGTAAAGGATGTGGAAGCTGAGCTGCTTCGAAACGGGGTGCCGCCGGGGCAGAGTACGGGAAGCCGCGGATTGAGCGGATTTTGACGGTTAGTTGAGGGGAGAGTCATGATATCGACCGTCAACTTTGCTGTAGCCGGCGACACTCACGGCCATATGCATCTAATGGTCGAAAGGCTCAAGCAGATGTCAGAGCAGACCGGGGTTACACCGTCATTCGTCCTCCAAGTTGGTGATTTCCAGCCTATCAGGAATCAGGATGACCTTACCTCGATGAATGCTCCAGAGCGGCACCGTAGCATCGGTGATTTCCCGGACTTCGCCGCCGGCTCGGCGACCTTCCCCTGGCCACTATGGTTCATTGCCGGCAACCACGAACCCTTCTATTACCTTGACCAGCACCTGGAGGGGTTCACCCTCGTGCCGAATTGTCATTATCTTGGCCGGGCAGGCCGGGCGACCGTTGAAGGTCTTGTCGTTGCCGGTCTCTCGGGAATATACAGTGAAAAACACTTTCACGAAAAACGTACTCCGACCAGACTGAAAGACCAGAACTGGAAGCGCCGCGGCTATTTCTCAGATGAGGACCTTCAGACAATGCTTAATATGCCCCGGCCCGATATCCTGCTGTTGCACGACTGCCCGGTTGACGTTTTCGGCAGAGATGTTCCTTTACGAGGGAATTTAATTGTTCGGGAACTGGTAGAGCGCATGGCGCCCAAACTGGTTCTGTGCGGTCACATCCACCAGTTTGCCAGGGGTATAATCAACGGATCTCAGGTTTATGCGTTTGGCCACATCAAAGATGATGCGGGGAGTGTAGCAATTTTCCAGTGGCGAGAGGATGCTGGGATTGAGTTGATTAGTGTCAATCGGGAGCAGCAATGGCAATTGTAGTCGGCGACATACACGGCGATCTCGCCATGACCCGGGCCTTTCTTTCCTACAAGCCCGAGGCGGAGCATGTATCCCTGGGCGATATCGTCGATTCACGGGATCCTCTGACCCCTTTCGACGAGGAACTGGCCTGCCTCGACCTTTTGCTGGATTCTGATTGTGTACTCGTGTGGGGCAACCATGATCTAGCCTACACTCCAGAGCGGCCTTGGGGAGACTTCACCCGCCACGGCCGTATCAACGATCCGGAAGTCCAGGCGTGGATCGACGATAACCAGTACCTGGCCAGTATCTTCGAGAAAAATAGGGAGCTCTATTGCCGAGACATCTTCGAGTCCCGCTACCACCTTGCCCGCCAGAAAGACCAGGTTAAGGCCGCCCACGCCGCCGGCGGCTGGCTCTGCACTCACGCCGGGGTATCCACCGCCCTGACGGCTGCCTTACCCTCCGCCCCTTGGGGCTCCGCGGATCCATCGGCTATCGCCTCGTGGATCTGTGAGGAGTTTGAGCGGGAGTTTGCGACAAAAGCCCGGCCCTGGCACGAGTCATTGGCACACTACGGCAAGGGCCCGCTGTTTTGCAGAGACTGGACTCGTGGTGGTGAAGATTCCTTCGGCGGCATCTTCTGGTATGACCCCCAATGGGAGCCTTCACACCCTCCTGATCCGCGATTTAAACAGATATTCGGCCACACAAAGGTTGCGGGCCCTATGCGGAAGGGTAACCACGTCAACATCCACATCGAGGACGGCTGGTGGGTTTTCGACACTGAAACTGAGGGGTTTGTGAGGCTGGGGCCGTGAGTAGCCAAAAAACGAAGTCTAAATACAGAAGTGACCTGTTTGCAGCGATTCATGAAACCGCGAGTGATCTCTTTCGAGTTGGGATTATAAACAAAGAAAAAATGGAACAATTTGATAAGTGGTGTTTAGCAAATCCGAAGCTATTCAAGCGCATGGTTGAGGATGGTTATAACAAAGAGGCGACAAAGAAATGATTTGGATCACCGGAGACCTCCACGGCGGCGTGACGGCCTGGCACATATCCTCCGCTAAGTTCAAACCGGCGAAGAATGGCGATATTTGCCTCTGCTGCGGTGACCTCGGCGGGGTCTGGTACCACGACTACCACATGAATGAGAAGCATCGGAGAGAAGAGGGCTATTTCCTGGAGCAGACTCTTCGACAGCGTGTGACCTGGTTGGCCGTGGATGGAAACCACGAAAACTTCGCCAGGCTGTTCGGCGGAGAGTTTCCGTTGGTGGATTTGTACGGCGGGAAGGCCTACCAGGTCCGGAAGAACGTCTACTACCTGAAACGTGGCGAGGTGTTCGAGATCGAGGGGAAAACGTTCCTGGCCTTTGGCGGGGCCATGAGCCATGACAAGGCCCCTGGGTGGGTCCGACCTCCTCTCTCTTATGGGCTTGGTGGCTTCGGCGATGGCCGTGAGTGGAACAAGGGACGAACAGAGGGGATCGACTGGTGGCCGGAGGAGATTCCGAGCCGCGAGGATTTCGAGAACGCCTGCCGCAACCTGGAGAGAGTAGGGTGGAAGGTGGATTATGTGATCAGTCACACCTGTCCGGTGAGCGAGAGGATTATGTTTGGCGGCCGGAAGCACCTGGCTGATCCGACGGAGAGCATGCTGCAGGAGCTGTGGGACCGGGGGTTGGAGTTCGGGGAGTGGCACTTTGGGCACTTCCACGAGGAGAAGCGGGTGGATAAGTTTGTGTGCCACTATAACCAGGTGGAGCTGCTGGGTGGGATATTATAATGTTGGAAGTGGCGCATGATCCTGTGATGCAGATGATGATATTCTTATCTGCCGTTGGGCTGGCATCTATCGTAATTCAGATTGTTGGGAAATTCAGGAAGGCCCGCCCAGACCGGGAGACCGCTTTTGCGGGCGGACCTGGACATGTCCCGGCCGAAAAGGCTCTGCATGACCGCCTGGCAAATCTGGGTATCCGCATGTATATGTTGTCCTATGGTTCAGGTCCCATTAATCAGCTTATATACATGCATCCGCACAAAACAACTCCAGAGTGGCGGTCCGATATTCGGCGGATTGTTGGAGAGATCAAGAAGGCTGGACTCTGTGGCGACGAGGCAATTAATGCATTATTAAGCAAATTGCAGGATGCGGGTTATATGGAGACCACGGACGTGGTGTCCGATGTTTATGAGTGCCGTGTTGATGGGAAATTGCCGGGGATTTTTGATAACCCAATACATTTAGAGCAGGCGGACGGATTTGGTCACCATGGATGGGAATCCAAGAAATGAGGCAGGGGTTGAGGGAAAGGATTACATTTCGCTGGTTTTGTGAAAAATTTACTGCCAACGAATAAAGCCATGACAACAACGGAACTGAAAAAATAGCCCTGCGTAAAAATTGGCTGAGTGACTAAAATTCATTACTATCGCTAGGTTCTCCATCATCATTGTAAAATCTTCGTGTTAGCACATCGGCTGCCGCTTCTCCAAGGGAAGGGTAGAGTGCCAAGAGTAGATATTTGCTAATTTTTGAAAGTTTCGGATCGTGTTGTCTCAAAACTCGGATTGCGTTAGGGTCAATGTTTAAGAGTTTCTCTACGTGGACTAAGGCAACCTGATACTCTTCTAATAATAACTGACCCCTGTTAAAGTCAGCTTTCGAGTCTAGCCAATTTGCAAAATAGGTTGCGACGCCTTCCTCAAGATATGTAGTTTCTCGTCGAAGACTTGGTGACAAGAGATGAACGCATTCGTGCGCACACTGGAGACACGCCAATTCAAAATCTAGAAAAGCCGCCTTTTCTAATTGAATGACGGCTGTTTTATCTCGTACGGAAAGATGCGGTCCTCCTTCGAACAAAAAATCGACACCGAGTAGTACGAAATCCTTATCCCTCGGGCCAAAAAGCTCTTCCACATCTTTGATTATATTTTTTAAGCATGTTGATAAGGGCGGTGCCCATTCCTCTTTATAAGGCGA
This sequence comes from Oryzomonas sagensis, assembly GCF_008802355.1. Taxonomy (NCBI): domain Bacteria; kingdom Pseudomonadati; phylum Thermodesulfobacteriota; class Desulfuromonadia; order Geobacterales; family Geobacteraceae; genus Oryzomonas; species Oryzomonas sagensis. The sequence goes on from NZ_VZRA01000004.1 coordinate 117,433, forward strand.
CTTAAAAACAACGGGCCATTTTTCGTCGAATATTTTCTCTGGTTCCACCATGGGATACATACTCATACTCCTCGTGCTGCGCCCTTGATCTTCATTTACACCCTCGCAATACACCCCACACCATCATATTTAACATTATTCACCAGATCCGGCACCTTGTAGGCCTCCAGGACCTCTGAGGGAATAGGCTCGAACATGCTCCTCAGTTGCTCTGGATCGTGCATGCTGTGACTCAGCCAGAGTCCGTAATCTTCTGGCCGGAGGATCACCGGCATACGGTCGTGTAACGGCGCCACGAGCTCATTGGCCCTGGTCGTGAGAATGGTGAAGGTCTCCAGGAAGTTCTCGTCCTCAAGCCGCTTCCATTGTTCCCATAGTCCAGCGAAGCACATCGGCGAGCCGTCGGCCATGTGGATGTAGTGCGGCTGTTTCTTCCCACCCTCGAGAGCCGGCGGCATCCACTCAAAAAAGCCTCCTGCCGGCACGATGCAGCGTCTGTATTTTATTGCTTGGCGAAAGGCTGGCTTCTCGGCGACGGTCTCACACCTAGCGTTTATCATCTGGTTGCCAATTTTGGGATCTTTTGCCCAGAAGGGCACGAGTCCCCATTTCATAAAATCGACGCGGTTGTGGTCGCCCTCGTTGCGGACCACGGCCACATTCTGGGTTGGGGCAACATTATAACGTGCCGGTTGGTTACCGAGGTCTTTCTCAATCCGGTCGATGATCTTCTTCAGCTCTTGAATGGGTATGTCGGTGACAAAGCGGCCACACATAGTTAATGCGCCACCTTCATGCGTTTGACCTCTTCCAGAAACTCTCCCCTGGTGATCAGCCCCCTCCGTTCCAGGATGTTGAACATGGCCGTGATCTCGAAGCTGTTGGAAATAACCAACTCCTCCAGGGACACGGTGTCCTGTTGGTCAAGTTTCTCTGCCATAGTTACCTCGTGTAGGGGGTTGAGTGGGCTTTGTGGATCTCGTAGTTCCGCAGGTACTTCTCCATCAGAGGCTTATTCCCTTTGATGACCAGGAGGTTTTCGGCGTTCTTCTCTTCGGCCGCTTTGGTGAAGTTGAAACTACCGGTGATCAGGGTGGCGCGGTCGATGATTATGATCTTGTTATGGGCAATGGCGTGGGCCGAGTCGATCAGGACCGGTATGCCGGCGTTGGCCAAAAAAGTGGCCGCGGAATACTTCGCCGTGGCGTTGCTCTTGTCTAGGACTGCCTCAATCTTAACGCCCCGCTTCCGGGCGTCAAGGAGGGCTTTGGCAATCGGCTTGCTGGTGAATGAATAGGCCTGGACCAGAACCTCCTGCCGGGCGCCGCGGATTTCACTGACAACAGCCTCGGTGGTGCCACCTTGTGGCGAGAAGAAGGCCTCCACCGTGCCGGTTGACGGTAGCGGTGCTGCTGAGACGGATACGGCCATGAGTAGTATGATTATAAGGGCATTGATAGTTTTCACCTATTCACTCCTGATTGTAATAAAAAACCCCGGCGTCATGCACCAGCTCAAGGCTGGGAGAGGAACGTTCCGGGGGCAGTAGCTCTTTTTTACAATAGCTCATCGTTTAATGCAAGAAAAACGATGATGACAATATTACGGCTTCACGCTTTGCTGCATGAGGCCGTATCCAAACCAAACGTCATGGTCATTTTTCTTGCATCTGGTAGCAAGATGTTGGATTATATCCTTAACAGCACCCCCCACGCATCTCGTGAGATCTGCGCACCATGGGGGGTCATTTTATTTACCTGCCCCCTAAAACCTGAATCTCACTCCTGCCATTATCGACGATCCAGCCAAGTCTCCACCGCCTGCGTTGTTGTTGTCGCTTTCAGTAATCCCGAAGTAGCGGTAGCCAATATCCAGAGACGTTACCCGATCAAGCATAATATCCAGGCCGAAGCCGGCTTGATAGGCGAGGCCCGTCATGTCGCCATCCCACGGTCCGGCCGAGGCCACATGACCCCGGCCGAGGCCCAGTCCTGCCCCGAAGTAGGGGGTCACCGGAGTTCTATTCCGCGCCTGGAGCCAGCCATTGATCATCCAAGCCAGTGCCCAGGTATCTCCCCCGCCGTTGTGACCCGGCGCATAACGATAAGACAGTTCATTCTCCAACCGGAAGAAAGGGCCAAGCTCGGCGCCGAATGCACCGGCTACCCCAACTCCGCCGTCGTAGCGGGTCTCTGTGGGAGTAAGCGTGGTATTATCTGATGTTGTGTGCGTTGGCAGCCAGGCCCCACCGGCAATGGAGAGATAGGGGGCTACCCCGCCGTAGGGGTTGTAAGGGCTTTCGTTTCTGTAGCCGTCGCGAAAGGCGAAGGCTGTCTGGGCAGCAAGGATGCCGGTAAGAGCAACAACAAGAACGTACGGCGAAAATAGGCGTTTCATGGGCTGCCTCCTCGGGGATTTGTCGATACTTTGAGTGTATGACGTTTGTTTTCGTGGTTTTGTTACACTCGTCAATTACAGGATACTGCGGGCCTACGCTGCGGAGGGGGAATATGGAACGGCTTTAAACAATTGACAATAAAGCCAGCCAGAGATAAACTTTAGGCAATTAGACCGTACATGTGCCCTACGGTCTATAAAGATGATGCAGGAGTTACAACCCTGCGGGTCCGAGATGCACCCTGGAACGAGGTCAAGCCGTAAGGGCTAAGTATCGTTCGGTTGGGCATCGGCCAACAAATGTTGAAGAATCACGAAAAGGGGCGGTGACTTACCGCCCCTTTTCGCATTTGTAGAAAAGAATTGCTCGATCTCGTTTTTTTTCGGTCAATTCTGCTCTGATTACCTCGCTGTTGCCGTTGCCTCTTTCAAACGCATCAATAGTCTTTCACCGAGAACTCCAACCTCGCCCCCCATCCGATGTGCTAGCCTCGCCAGTTTCTTATAGTGTGCGAGTTCTTTGGGTTGAGACTTGACCAGTTGGCCGATCGTCTTGACTGCTCTTGGATCATCCAAGTTCAACCTGCCGACAAAGCTAGAGAATAACTCAACAGACAGCTCGTGGATGAGGTGAAAGAAAGTTGCGATATACTTCGGTGAATCGAGCGTAAGATCATACAGAGATTCTTCCAGCTTCTGAAGCTGATCGCGAACAACGTCGATGCAGACATCCCTATCTACTTCTGCAATTGCAGCAATTGCCAAGACAGTTTCATTCCACCGTCGCTCAACTCCAATCAGTTTCACACCTTTTCCGGACTTAAAAAAATTGATCGCCGTTTCGGGAGCAACTGCTGCGAGCATTGGTTCAAGCGGTCCGGCAATAACCTGTTCGTTTCGAACAACCCAGTTGCGCGCGGGTTGACGATCCTTGCCAATACAAAAGAACCCAAGAAGATGTCTAAGTTCGTCAGATTGTGCACTCCAATCAGATCTGGCCGCAACATCGAACTCCTCTTCTGGAACGTGCGACGCAACTCGAGAAATGAATTCTGCATCCACTTCGTGAATGATCGATAGACAACGGGCCAAATTTTCCATATCCCGCGAAATGATGTTTTTCATCGCCAAGGCAAAGTCTAAAGGATCGAGTTGTGCGACGATACTTTGAGCAATTCGGGTTTGTCTTTCGTCTGGATATTCACCACCTCGAAGAAAATGTGGGATGAAACCGAGGCAGTACCAAAAGATGTTATCCATCGAATTAATTGTATGAATTGGATCCGTACCAATAGCGCGGACAATAAATGGGACAATATCTTCAATGTATTGAAGGTTGCATTGGCAGCGTTCCCTTCGGCTCAAAAGAGTCAAGCTCCCGACAAGTTTATCCACAGCGTAGGCGCGGCTCGCATTAGCAGTAAGAATAATCTTCAAGGCCCTGGACCAATCGAATTGAGCAAGAAAAGCCTCGGACCATGGTGGGTGATAATATGCTAGTCGGTTGAGGATCTCACCGAAACTGTAGAAGTCATCCAGAGTAACATTATTTGCTAGACCGGTGAGGCGTATCAAATCAATCTGTTCAAATAAGGTTTTAGCGACATCGGATGTTTCAGGGCAGCCCTTTTTGTCAGAGGCACAAATAAGGTGGTTAGCAATTTCACTGCTGAATCGTGCAATCCGCCCGGTGCTAGCTGTAAACCATTCCAACAATAATTCTTTGTCAGTGAGCATTTCCTCAAGCGAGAATTCGAAGAGTTTAAAAAGAAGCGATACGCAGCCTACGGCCCATTCAGTCTGACGCCACTCGTGCCGACATCTATTCATGAGTGGCTCGAGTACCGGCCGTAGTTTCTTTCGCTGGCTGAATCGCACTGCATCAATCAGTTGAATTGCATTCAGCACCCAGCAAACACCTTGCAAAGATGTATTGTCGTCCAGCACTGTGGCGACGAGCATGTCGATTACGCTAGGCCAAGTCTCCTGGTTTTCGGTGTTTAAACTTGTTTCAATGATCCTGTGGGCGTAGCTGATGTGTTTCGTGCGAAAGATGTCATCTGAAATCAGGATCAGCCCGAGAGAAGCAAGGTGCGAGATTGCTTTATCAGCCTCGTCACCAGTTAAGCCCAATTCTCCAGAAATGCGGGAAATGATTTTTCCCGAGATCCCAGCGTCGCAACTACTGATCTGCCGAATAGCAATCGCTGTTACAAGCGCGTTCGCATTCGGTACCTGCTTCAGACTCTCGTATTCTTCACGTGCTGTCCGCCATCCACCCCGCAAAACCCAGAAAAACTCCCATGGAGTTTTTTGACGCGCACAGTCATCGATGCGCCGCTCGAATGAGGTACCCATATACCTGTCGCTGATCTCGTCATCAAACCTCTGGACGATCGGCAAGATTTCATCTCGTCGCGTAAGAATTTTATTTTTGAGTTCATCAACGCATGACGTAGGCGAGATGCATGAGGGATTGGGAGTTACAATATCTGCAAGAGTGTTGGTTAAGATAACCTTCAGCTTTTCGCAAGAACGTTCCGATAATCGATCTGCGAAGCCCGCCCCGAACTGTTGGGCATCATCTATGACTAGGACAGAAGGCGAAGCCATGGGCAGGTGCTTCAACAATTCATCCCCTTTGGCATTGTAGTGTGGTCGCCAGACCGAATAGCCTCTGTCATGGAATTTCTTTGCGGCCTGCCACGCTGTAATCGACTTACCACACCCTTGCTGCCCAGCTATAGAAAACCAGTGAGAGCGCTCAAGTTCAATAATGACCTGACCACAAATGCTGAATGATGGGCATTGATTTACATCAGCTGGGCCGAGCCGTTTTCCGGCAATCGCATTTTCGATTCCACGCTGGTAGGAGAAATCGACCAACTCCCATCTTAAATCAGACGGAGTTTCAACGTTTTTAAGCCACGCTTTCAGCAAATCAACAAAATCACGACGCCCAAACGGGGAACCACTACTCGCAAAAATAGAAAGCTCAGTAACCAAAGCACGAACCATGAGTTCGCGATGACTTGGGGAACGTGCATTGATCTGCTCTTGAACCAAAAATCTGTCGAGCAAGTGGGCAGCAAGTCCCAATAACCCATCAAAATCAAGATTCTTTGGACAAGGAACATTGACCTTCCCATGGCGTCCCACTTTGGCGACTGACGCTGAACAAGGGCCTACAAGAATGAGCGTAAGCTCATCTGCTGTCGATTGCTGCTCCAACTCATTTGCCCATTTTTGCACGTCGGATATGCTTATCTGGTTGATAGAGGATTTGACCTGGCATGCCTTCGTCGAGGATGCTCCAGACCACGAGATATCGATTTTATCAGAGACATGTGTAGGCTCTAGCGTAAGCTGGTCCCAATCCGAGCGATTGAGAGACTCTAGCAATGCTATAACGGACTGGATTAGATATCCACGGTTACCGTCTTGACCACTCAAGATCAATTCCTTTCCACAACACCGACTTGGCCGCTTCCACAGCTTCGGTCGTATAGTCTCTGCGCGTCAGCTTGAGCCTTACTTAAAGATTTTTTCGTAATTCGTTTTTACAAATTCCAAAAATTCTATATTTTGAGTTTGTAGCTGGGTAAATATTTCTTCCGGATCAATCTGCATAAGCATGTTAAGGCTCTTTTGGACTTCAGGGTTTTGCCAATTCATTGAAGCATCACCAATGATTGTAGCGACTGCTTGTAACTTGCCGTGCTGCCATGAAAGCATTTGGCATGTTTTTATGCATTGTTCGTAGCTCCTGAAGCCTAAGACCTGTCCCTTTGTGGCAAGAGAACAAATTTTAGCCAGAGCGGGAGACGAAACTTTGAGACACTCAAATAATCTGCTGCTATCTTCGATTCCATACTTCTCAATGTAGACGATAGCTTCTGGATATGTGACATCGGTCCTTTGGCCAATCATGTCTTTGTGACATTCAATTTTTATCTTTATGTGACGAACGACATGTATAGGTGTTGACATAAGATCAACAAATTCATGAACTGAATTAGTAAGTTCATCCATAAAGTCAATTTGTCTTTGTGCCTTTGATTGGCGTCTCCATGTTGAAAGTGCAATAGTGGCCACTGTCGCAACCCAAGCACTTATGATGATCTTAACTAATTCAGTCCAATCAATTTCATACATTGTAGTCAATCCTTGCAAATTTGGGCATCTCGAAAGTAAGCTGTCGGATAGGCTTGGGAGAGTTTTGTAAATGCAGTTTGTTATATATCGGCTTGCATTGCAAGAAAACTCTTGACAGTCACCTTGCCTAAAATCCCGTCAAATTGACCTTCTCAATGAAATCTCAATAATTTGCACATAGCCGTAACATGGGTTATAAACAGTCAATGTGGAAACCTTTCGTCGGCAGTTATTAAGCACTACTTAACAACTTCGGCGGATGACAAGGACTATCAGATAAGACACTACAGTTTGCAGGCTACCACTGACTTCGGCGAAACAGTAGGGAGGGAGCTATTATGATACCAGAAAGTGACGACATCCCGCGCCGTATGGACGGCAGCGAAATGAAACCGTTCACAGGATCAACAAAAAAGACCTGGATCACCGCCCTGGTCCTCTGCGTCCTTGGCTTCATCGGTTTCGGTGGCCTGCATCGCTTCTATGTCGGCAAGGTGGGTACCGGTATCCTCTGGATCCTCACCTGCGGGCTGCTTGGCATCGGGACAGTGATCGACCTGGTCTACATCCTGACCGGCGGCTTCCGCTGCAAGAATGGCGAGCCGCTTTACAAATAACCGGCAATGAGGCCATCAAAACCTGTTGAGTAACTTATTCATCAATAATTTAGGTGGTATGGCACGTCAGTCAGATTCCCGCCCAACTTCCCTCTTGACACCTTTGTCTGGATCAGTATCATTTGAATACCATATCAAATGACTACCAATGCCGGATAGGGACATGATTGAACTCACTGATCGACAGCAGGAAGTTTTAGACTACATCACCAATTATCAGGCCGAACACGGCAGTTCGCCAACTTTGCGGGAAATCTCTGCCTGTATCGGGACGGCCGGGACTGCCGCGGCGATGCACCACCTGGGAGCCCTGGAAAAGAAAGGCTACATCCAGCTTCGAAAGGGGAGCTCCCGGGGGATCGTCCTCTCCCAGGCGCCGCCGGCGACAATCTCCTTGCCGATCGTCGGCCGGATACGTGCCGGCATGCTGCAACCGGCCATCGAGGATATCACCGGACACCTGGCTGTCGACCGGAACCTAGTCAAGGGGGAGGGCTGCTATTTCCTGAAGGTCGAAGGCGATTCGATGATCAACAAGGGGATTCTCCACGGTGACATAGCCATGATCCGCCCACAGCAAGTAGCAACCAACGGCGAGGTCGTGGCGGTCATGGTGGACGGGGACGCCACCCTCAAGCAGTTTTTCAAGGAGCCGGACCGCATCCTGCTCCAGCCGGCCAATCCGAATTACGACCCCATCGTTATCCGCCCCGGGGAGGGCGAAGTTTCCATCGTCGGCAAGATGATCGGCTTGTTTCGCAGCACGGAGTAGGTTATGCAGCCGATCAGGAAGCCCATACGAGTGGCCGTCATCTTCGGCCCGGGCGGGAAGATTGCCCCCAAGTGGTTTGAGCTGAACAACCGCAAACATGAGGTGAAGCTCACAACATACGCCTGGCGGGATAGGGTGGGCGAGACCCTGTTAATGCATTATGCTGTCAGCGATGGTGAAACATTGTTCGAACTGGTCTACAATACCCATGACCAGATATGGTCACTCAATGCACTCCAGGCGGAATGACTGTGACACCACAGATTCGTAGTTAGGATAACATGAGCAATCTAGACCATTACAAACAGGCATTTGGTAGCGTCGGATGGTTTATACCTCCGTATGTTACAGTAGGATTCCTCAGTATTCTATCCAAGAGGATTGCTGACAATGGACACTCTTTGGATCAGCAAGAGCTAGAGGCATTTCTGGCTTTAATATATTCTGCTGACAACGTCGCTGCGATGGTCACGGAGCGCTATCCTGTGACTCCTTATATACAGGACTACAAAAAAATTATTTCGGAAGCCGTTCAAGCGCACTTTACGGGTCTTGATCATATAGCGGTATCAGGATTGATTCCAGTAATTGAGGGAGCTGGCAAGAAATTAGCTGATGACAGGTCTGTTTCGTTTGTTTCGATCCGAAGCCTCTTCAATAATTTGGCTGGCGACTGCAAGCGCGACGCTATTGAAAACAAAATAGGTGCTGTGGACGGGGTAGTGTGCATGATGGATTCATTTGCTGAATTTGCGGAAAAGCACCTGTACGTCCACTCGGAGAATTATCCACTCGCCGATAAAACCAATAGGCATGGCATTCTTCATGGAGCCTATTCAGATCATGACTATGGAAGACCGCTCAATTTTTATAAGGCCATAGCAGCTATCGATTTTTTGTGTTTCGTGTCGGCATTCAGGGCTCCAATATCTTGGTTTGCCCCCTCCCCAACGGATGAATCTAAGCTACTGGCCACCTACTATTGTACATGCGCACTCTTAGGCAAAAACAAACCAACATTTAGCTAACAATGGTGCATTGTGGTCACAAAAGACTTCTCATTGATTATTACTTAAATGGAATATCGAACCATCCTCCATATCGATATGAATGCTTTTTTTGCTTCCGTGGAGCAATCGGCAAAACCCGAGCTGCGCGGCAAGCCGATCGCGGTTGTTGGCTCCGGCCACCGCACCGTCATCACTACCTCCTCCTACGAGGCCCGGGCCCGGGGCGTGAAGACAGGCATGGCGATTTGGGAGGGGAAACGGCTCTGCCCGGAACTGGAAATCGTCGTAGGAGACAACAAGAAGTACCAGCACACCTCGACTGAGATCAACAAGATCTTCCAGGACTTCACCCCCGAGGTGGAGGCATTCTCCATCGATGAGTCATGGCTGGATGTCACCTATTCCCTCAAAATGTTCGGTTCAGCCGAGACCATCGCCTACCAGATCAAGGCCCGCATCAGGCACCTTTTCGACATCACCTGTTCCATCGGCATTGCCCCCAACAAGCTCCTGGCGAAGCTGGCTAGCGACATGCAGAAACCCGACGGTCTCACCATCATCAAACCTGAGGACGTTGCCGGCGTCATGGAGCGGCTGCCGATCCAGGACCTGTGCGGCATCGGCAAGAAAATGCAGAGACACCTCAACCTGATGAGCATCTATACTTGCGGCGAGTTGGGTCGCTGTGACGAAGCTAGGCTGACGCGAAAGTTCGGAATCATCGGTCGGCGCCTCAAGCAAATGGGGCAAGGCATCGATGACTCCCCGGTGATCCCCTTCGGGGAAGAGGATGAGGTCAAAAGCGTTGGCCACAGCAGCACGCTGGAGCGGGACATTGACGACCCGGTGGAGATTCGGAGATTCCTCTTGCAGCTGTCCGAGATGGTAGGCAGTCGGGCAAGGCGGTACAACGTCGCCGGCAAGACGATCAGCTTGTACGTGCGGTATGCGGACTTCTTCTCATCTTGGGGCAAGCAGACGACGATCAAGAGGCACACCAACCAAAGCGATGAAATCTACCGGACGGCTGTAGGGATTTTGGAGACCGTCGATCTGGAACAGCCAGTGCGGCTCCTGGGGATCAGCCTGAGCAATCTGCAACATGAGGTTGAGCAGTTGCCCCTATTCGAGGATGACCGGAAGAAGCTGGAAGCCACGAAGGCCATGGATAGCGTCAACCAGAAATATGGGAATATGGTGGTGACGCTTGGGTCACTACTGCCGGGGAAAGAAAAGAGGGGGAGTCATGTCATCCCGCCCAGCTGGCGGCCGGACGGGATCAAGAAGGTGGATGTGAAATAATAGTCATTCTCCCTCGCCTTCATCGTCGTCCAGTAAGCCATCTTTGATCTGCTTGTCGATGTGCTGAATGGTGGCGTCCACCAACTCTACGAGTCTCTCAACGTCTTGCATGTTCATTTCAACGACCTTACCTTGGGTGGTCTTGCCGTTGCGGTGTACTATGTCATGGCGAGCCTCAACGGCTTTCTTGAGGTCCACCATACTGGTGTTCGGGAAGTGCGTATCCAGAACGGACTTATAGAGGCCAGTGGTCTTGTCCAAGTTATGAAAACTCATCATGTCGATGACCTGCACAATCTCTTCGTTCAAGCCTTCCAATTTACGAAAAATATCTTGAACAACAATCTTCTCCTTGAAGGCTTCGTTGGTCTGAACAAAGCGTCGGCGGATCGATTCTCGTGTGAGGACCTGCTTCTTTATTGTGTCGGATAGGTAGGTCTCCATCGCCGAAATGACATTGGCGTAGAGAAGCCTTGCCAACGTCTTGCTCAAGGGCGCCAATGCGATGAGGGATCGGGTGTCCGCAATAGCGGTGGCAAAAACCTCGTAGAAGATCGTGTGATCTTGATGGTATTCAATGAGGTCTTCAAAGGAGTCAGTCCAGCCTCCACCAACAAGATCTGTGATGTCGAGAACGCATTCAACATCTGATGGCATGATCTCCAGCATTGCCACTGCCATGCTCTCTAGAGTTTTGCATGGAAAGCCAGTCTCATGAATGGAGAACTCTTCCAAAAACTCATCGGTAGCGAAAAGAAGATGTAGCAGTGGGTCACTGAATTTGTTCTTCTCTTCTTCCCAACACCAACAATTTATGCGCTCTTCAACAGCGGTTTTCAAAGCCTTGAGCCAGTCGGCCAGGCAGGATGCCTTCAAAATTGGAATTAGCTGCGCATAGTCCTTGGCCCATTCGTAGTCTTGCTGGACCATTTCCTCACAGCTGGCAATGCGTTGAGCGATGCACTCCTTAAATTCTTGCTCAAGGGTCTCTCGGTTGAAGCCTGCAAGCTCAAGCCTACGGCGAAGCGTGGTGCCAGAGCATACATAAAGGTAGTCAGTTTCTTCTTCATCCTGATCGTTGGCATCGGCGGCAGTCCAAATGAGGGTGTTTCGCTGGGATTTGGAACGATTGCGAATGCACCGATCCTTCTTCCGGAAGTACCACTGGTGGTAATAGTTCTTCGAGGAAAAAATCGGATACCCGTCTATCATGATTTGTGCGTAGCTTCCCATATATCCCTCTATATGTTCGCAAAAAAAGTTGTTATGAAAAGAAGGAAATAAGAATTTACGATCAGAATATCATTTTGCCCTTTCGCCGCGGAGGCAAAAAATCATCGATCTTTTTCCCCAGCATGTCTGCATAGGTGATCAGTTTTAACAAATCGACAGACATCCTGCCAAGTTCCAACTGGGAAACCCAGGTTTGTGACATGCCAGTCCTTTTACCAAATTCTGTCTGGCTCATTCGAAGTTCGCTGCGATACATCCGGATCCGGCCGCCGATGTAACGGTCCAACTCGGTCGCTTCCTTCGGCTGGTAACTCCTTTTTGGCGGCACCGGGAGGCCTGTCGCCATTCGGCTCAGACAAACTTTGCATTTCACTTCGGCCGGATCGTCAGTGGCTGATGTTTCCAGGCGATACAGCTTACCACACAGCGCGATCCCCGCCCTCTGTATAGTCAGTGGTTTATAAATGGCGTGCCTACCAGCCATGTTATTCCTCGATTTATCTCTGATGATTGGGCTCGTGTGGGATACGCGTTATCCACATTACCTGTTTATAACCCATGTTACGGGCAAGTGTAAATTATTGAGTTATAGTGTACATGGACGGTTTGACGGGATTTTGGGCAGATGGGGTGTCAAGAATATTTTGCTGCCGAGACGCTCAAACCGGGGTGTTACTTCTTTTTGCATTATAATCCCATTTTAACGTACTCAGAAGACCATCTTGCCCAGTCGCCGATGTAATGATCGATTTGACAACCTCCTGCAGGTGCTCTGACCACCGTGTCAACCACTTCTCTTTTTCGGGATCTCCCGCCCAGAGATCATAAACACCAGTAACCCCGCCTACTTTGTGACCGAGAATCAAATCCATGTCGTCCCTGGACGCCCCCAGTCGACGTACCCCTGTGCCAGCAGTGCGACGCAGGTCGTGAGGACTCCATTCAGGAAGTCCATAATATTTAGTTTTACCGTTTTTGGGCGCTATACTTCGCACATAATTTGCGACCGAATTTTCCTGGATTGGGTACTTTTGGTCCTTGCCGGGACATATTAAACCATATTTGTTGCCAACTGATGATCGGTCTTGATTCCCCATTATCACGGAGACAGCAAGCCGAGTGAGGAAAACTCTGTGAGTGCCTCCCTTTTTTCCCATGCGGCGGGCCTTTGGAATCGTCCACCAGCCAGTCTCAGTATCATAGTCAATCATCAACTCATTTACTTTCATTCCGCAGACCTCGCCGCAGCGTTGGCCAGTTATCAAGGTCAACAGTAATGCTCGTTTCGTTGACTCGCTTCCGCCGATGGATAGAATTGAATGCCAAACATGTCTAATTTCGTCGTCGGATAGATGACGCTCCCCGGATTCCTGCGCCATAGACGGAATTTGTTTGGCCGCTTTTAGATCTTTAAACGGGTTGTACTCTGCGAGTTCATGAATGACAGCATAATCCCAAGTTCCCCTAAGAGCTTTAAGGAGATTGCGTGCCTGGCCAGGTGCGTCAGTAGCTTTTTTTTCGATTACAGCCATGGCGTGCTTGCGGCTAAAATCTTTAATCAACCACTTGCCATATATCGGGAGGAAATCCTTATTTAAAGTTAATTTCAGAGTGTTATGCCATTTGTCATCATGGTTTTCTGACGACCAATTGATCCATAAGTCAACCAAATCGCTGATGGTTTTGGCTTCAACAGTAGTTGATTCTGATACTTCAGAGGCATCCGTGGGGGGAAGTGGAGGGGAGAGTGAACTGCCCGGGTCTTCCCCTTGATCCAGCAGGCGCCTCGCTTCCCAGAATTTTGTACTTGCATCGGACAGGGAAATTGTGGGATAGTTGCCCAAGTGAAGGACGCGAGTGCGCCCTTTTATTTTATAGACAAGCTCCCAGCGTTTTTGGCCTGAAGGCATCACCCTGATATAAAATCCCTTACCGCTGCTGATTCTGTAGGGTTTGTCTTTAGGCTTGAGAGCCTCGATTTGTTTGACTGTGAATGGCTTCATTGAGTAGGATTCGGAATTAAGTTTGGTTGACTTTTGGTTGACTTTGGCAACGATAGCATGATATATCAGCAGATACAAGCTGATATAAAGATATACATAAAGGCTAGCAGTAACAGGAAGTTGAAAAAATAAGCGGGAATAACTCAGTGGTAGAGTGTCAGCTTCCCAAGCTGAAGGTCGCGGGTTCGAATCCCGTTTCCCGCTCCAATTAGAGCGCACAGGCCAGGCCAAAAGCCTGGCTTTTTTGCGTCTTGCGCCGAACTCCTCCCTGCATTCCGTTGTCATTCTTTTCAAAGCCGTTGCCATGCCAATGTCTGCGTCACAATCAAAAAAACGTATCGAAATGATATGCTCAATTTATGCACTTTATTGTGTAAAAACAGTAGGATGGAAAATGCTCGCTGGGTGTTGCTTTTTTAACACTACGAAATTACATTGAAAAGTGCGTTTTTGTGATGTAGGAGAGGGGGAGGGTGTGTTTTGGTGTTCGTTATGTTTGCACAAGACGGGGCCGAGATTGAAGGGCGGAATAATTACGTATCATATCCTTGGAATTCGGTCCATAAGACAATAAAACAACTACGTCCCCTTAGGGGCCCGAACCGCACTTTTCAAAGAAAAGATAACGCGTGAATAACGTACTACTGACCTTAGCTTTTTCTCTCATTGCATCGGCAAGTTTTGCAGAGTCAATTGATCCGCCAATTATATAAGCATGGCGACACTTGGTTATACCAAGATACTGTTGAAAAAGGCGCAACCGGTTGGAACCAAAGCCGGACAGAGATTACTATTTTACGAACATCCGGCACAAGCATTTACTACACATCCAAACCAAGCGGGTCAACACAACCGCCGCTTGGCAAAAGCTTATTTTATTAAATTAAATGTTGGGCCGCTAGTGACTTCTAATAGTTGTTGTGACTTGACATGTTTACGTCTGAGATAATTTTCCCATGACAGAACGGGGGGGCTATAGATGAAATTTTGTGTCCGTTTAATTATCATGATGTTCATGCTGGCTAATGTTTGTGCTACTGCATACGCAGGCAACTATGTCGTTACTGTGTTTGACGACACAAACGCCGGCACTCCGGCAGGAAGCGGCGGGGGGACCGCAGGAGATTTGCGTTATGCCATTAATTCTGCCAACACAGCTGGTGGTAGCAATACCATTACCTTTAGCGGCGGACCTGCGACCATCCTTTTGAATGGTCCTTTGCCTGCAATAACGAGCGATCTGACTATCGATGGTGGCACAGCAGGCACTATTACCATCGATGGCAATAACCTTTACCGCGTCTTTTTTGTAGATTCAGGCACCGTGGTGCTGAAATATCTGACGCTCCAAAACGCCAAGGCCAAGGGAGGCAACGGCGGTACCGGTGACGGCGGCGGCGGTGGTGGCGCAGGTCTTGGCGCAGGGGTGTTCGTCAACAAAGCAACGGCCAACGTCACGATTGCCAATGTCGATTTCATCAATATGAGCGCAGTTGGCGGTAACGGTGGAAACTATTTGAGCTCGACCCCGCCTGGTGGTGGCGGCGGTGGCCTCGGTGGGGACGGCGGAAGCAGCACTGGCAACTTTGGCGCGCCTGGTGGTGGCGGCGTGCTGGGCGCTGGAACAAATACTACCAGTGGCATCAATGGTGCCAATGGTGGTCTGGGTGGCGGCGGCGGTGGTGGATTTCTTGGTGCGGGAACAGCCGGCACCGGTGGTGCAGCCTATGCTGGCAATACTGCCGGGGGCAGCCCTGCAAGCACGTCTGGCGGCGCAGGAGGCTTTGGTGGTGGCGGCGGCGGTGCACCTTTAGGAATTGGCGGCGCAGGTGGTTTTGGTGGCGGCGGTGGCGGGACCGGTACCGGTACAGTTGGCGGAGCAGGCGGTCCTGGCGGTGGCGGTGGCGGAAGCGGTGGGGTTAATACGAGTACTCCAGGCGGTTCCCTCGGTTCCGGCATAAGCGGCGGCGGAAGTGGTTACGGTAATGGGCCCAGTGGTGGTGGCGGCGGCGCTGCCGCCGGTCCGGTGATTTTCATTAATTTGGGAACAGTGGCTGTAGATTTGGCGACAGTGACTTGCAGCGGGCACACCGCAACCGGTGGCGCTGGCGGCACATCATCTGGTACCGCCGTCAGAGGTTATGACGGGACCGCCTCATCAGCACCGATATTTAACTATGGCGGTACCTACAATACTCTCACAACCACCGGCTCTATCTTCTTGGGACCAGTCGTTACCGGCATAGCTCCTTCCGGCGGTTTTACAACAGGCGGCACAAGTGTTGTCATTACCGGCACCGGTTTCACCGGGGCTACGGCCGTTACCTTTGGCGGTACTGCAGCGACATCGTTCACGGTGGACTCAAATACGCAGATCACCGCCACCGCACCAGCTTCATCGGTGAGCACGGTTGACATCATTGTAACGACACCGGAGGGAACCAGCGCTGCCGGCGTAGCGGATAAATTTACCTACGCCATACCGCTGGCCCTGACCGTGTCGGCTCTCTCCAATGGCGCCACCACCACCGAAGCCACCCAGAATATCAGCGGCATGATCACCAATCCGGCCAACCTCAAGACACTTACGGTCAACGGCACCACCGTCACCGTCAACTCCGACGGCAGCTTCAGCTACCCGGTACAACTGAAGGCCGGGGTCAATACCGTCACGGTCATCGCCACCAGCATCTCCGGGAATACGATCACCGACAGCCGCACCATCACCCTGGACAGCACGGCACTGAAACTGACGGTCACCTATCCGCCGGACAACGGCATCGTCATCCAACAGACCATTACCGTGACCGGCACCATTGCGGAACTGCTCAGCAGTGCGACCAAGACAACGGCCAAAGAGGTCGCCCTGGACACCACAACGCCGACGGTCACCTACTCGGTCAACGGTTCCACCCCGCAAATGGCCAGCCAGACCGATACCGCCTACTCCTTTGCCGCAACCCTGGGTACCGGCATGAACACCATCAAGGTATTCGCCACCACCAGCGCCGGGCAGACGGTGGAGGCCAAGCGGACCGTCAGCTTCCAGCCCGCCTTCTCTCTGGCCGTCACCGACCCGGCCACGGACATCCGTACTACCCTGGGTTCGTACACCCTGGTCGGCAGTGTCAGGGACAACACCACGGCGGTCGGCATCACCATCACCATGGACGGCCAGAGCTACACACCCACGGTGACGAACGGAGTCTTCCGGCAACCGCTGGCCTTGAGCAGCGACAAGGTCTACCAAGTGTCGGTTACCGGCGCCGATCAGAACAACAACAGTCTGACGGTACAGCGCAACATCATCCGGGCGGTCCCGAATTTCACCATCGTGGACGCCTTGCAGGCGTTGCAGATGTCCGTGGGTATCATCGCCCCCACCGCCGACCAGACCCTGCGCCTGGATGTGGCACCCATGGTGAACGGCGTATCGGTGGGCGACAGCAAGGTCGATATCGAAGACGCAATCGTGATCCTGCGCATGGCCGTGGGGCTGATACAATGAAACCTGAAACTAACCTGAAACTATCAAGGAGGATAATTCCATGAAGAAGTACCTGAAACCGATATGCGTGGGGCTTGCGCTGCTGGCCCTGTACGGCTGCGGCGGAGATGGTGACGGCGGCCCGGCCCCGATCACGGACAGCTACCTGTTCCCGGCGGGCAAGGCGACCATTACCTTCACCGCCATGAGCACGGCAAAACTGGCCGCTCCCCTCAGCGGCATCGACCTGAGTCTTACTCTGCCCCAGGGAATGAGCGTAACCACCGCGTCCGGCGCCTCCGGCCCGATCGCGACCGACTCGGTCACCCCCGGCTCGGCTCTGACCGGAACAAACCTGGCCTTCGGCACGTACTCGGCAACGACGCGCAAGGTTATCCTGGGCATGGCGACCACGAGCAACAGCTACCGTTCGGGCGAGTTTCTCCGCCTGACCTGCACCGTTGCCGCCAACACGGGCATCACCCTGGGCGGCCTGAAGACCGGGTCGCCGGTAACGGTGGTAAAGGCCGTGGGGTACGATCCGGTGAGCAAGAGCACGGTAACGTTGACCGGTAACATCAAGGTGAACCTGGGGGCGGTGAGGTAAGCCAGATTTCCTGCCACTGCTGTTGATGGGCATAACAAATTGACCCGGTGTGGGCACCGTGCTTGCCCCCTGTTGTTTCCTTAACTTGTTGAAATTACAACGTGGTAATGGTCGTGTTGAGACGCCCATCCGGGTCAATGTTGTAAGCCCACTAACACTGTTGACCTGTTTGCTGTCCCCGCTATGCCCCTGAGCAGGTCTGAATGGGTTGAAATTGATTGGACTAAACCGGACTGGCAACTGATAGAGAGTGGGTTTAATTGTCTGAAATTACTATTATATTTTGAACTGAATCAATTCTTCTGATATTTTCGAATCCCGTTTTCCGCTCCAATTAAACAACATAATTTCAGCATGTTATGGCTGAAACTCCGAAACTGTGCCCGGTACTGTGACTAAAAAGTGCCGGGTTTTTCGTTTTCCGGGGGATGATGATGTCTTGGCCGAAGTATTCGAAGATGGCTGTGCTGATCCGGAAAGCGGTCCGTTCGACGGGGGCCGGTGCCCCCATCGAACGGACCGCCGCATCAAAGGTTCGAAGAGCGGGGTATCAACGGACGGCCCAGATGTAGTATAAGTCGGTCGAGGGGAAGTTGCCCCCGTAGCCGGTGCCTATATCGGCCTGCCAGATATTGCCGTCGCCGATGCTGTAGGACGACCAGTAGAAATTGCTCTGNACCGCCGCATCAAAGGTTCGAAGAGCGGGGTATCAACGGACGGCCCAGATGTAGTATAAGTCGGTCGAGGGGAAGTTGCCCCCGTAGCCGGTGCCTATATCGGCCTGCCAGATATTGCCGTCGCCGATGCTGTAGGACGACCAGTAGAAATTGCTCTGGATGTTGGTAAAAAGTCTCGGCGTGCCGGCCAATACCGGCTCCGTGCCGGTGACCAATGCCGAAAAATCGCCTATCGTCGGCAATCGCCAGTCCATGGCGTGGGAACCGTCGCTCAGGCCGCAACTGCCGCTCGCGAGATAACTGCTCCAGGTCAAGGCGTCAAACCATGTATTCCCCCCCCCGGACGTCACGCCGCCGAGGGTGGTCGCGCAGTTGGCGTTTTTCAGCCAGAGCAGGCCGGTGGTCATGTCCCGGACCGTGCCGTCTCCGTTGTCGCACCAGCGGCCGAGCGGACTCAGGGCGCCGCTGCAACTGTAGGTCTTCGTGACGATGTCGGTGAAGTTTTGGCCGGTGACATTGGCGCCGCTGACCGTCACGGCAAGGGAAGACGGCTTGAAGCTGTACCCGGACCGTAACGGGGTGACGGTGTAGCTGCCGTTCTGCAGCCCGGCAAAGCTGTAATTGCCGCTGGCGTCGGTCGTAGCGGCCCCTGTGGCGGCTCCGGTCAGGGCGACGATCACGTTTGGCAGCCCCGTGCCGTTCAGGGAGATGGTGCCGGATACGGTGTAGGTGGGCGCGGGCGCTGCCGTGATGGTGACTATCGCGCCGCCCGCGTGCAGGCCCTCCACCACGTAGATATTGAACGTGCCGGGGGATGCGGAGTTGAAGGTCGTCGAGGCGGTGTTGCCGGCAATAGTCACGTTAGCCGGGGTCGTCAGCAGGTTGCCGCCCGTTGCCGTGAAGATGGCGGTTTTACCGTTTTCCGTACTGGGGAACGTGGCGGTAACGGTAATGGCGGTGGAGACGGCTGCGGTCAGGGCGCTTGCGCTCATGGCTACCGGGGTGGCGACCATGGCGCTGATCTGCGCCTGGAGGGTCGATATGGTGCTGTTGAGGGAAACGATGGTCGCGTCCCGCGTTGCGATGGTGTCGTTGGCGTTGGCGAGTTGCGTCTGCAACGTGGCTATCTGATTGGTCAGAGTTGTTACCTGCAAGTTGGCGTCGGCCAGTTGGCCGGACAGGACGCTGTTACTGCTCTGACTTGCCGCCAGTTGTGCCGTCAGGCTGGTTACCTGGGCGTTGGCGGCGTTCAGTTGTGTCGTCAGGTTGGTGATGCTCGCTTGTGCGGTGGCGTATGCGGCTGACAGGGCGGAGGTGTCCGACGAGAGGCTGGCGGCCAGGGACTGGAGCACAAGGACCTGATTGGCGGCGGTCGTCAGGGGCGTGGCGTTGGCGTTGGCGGGCTGCCCGGCAAGCGTGGCCAACGCGCTTTCCGTTTGCCTCAGCGAGGCGATCGCGGTAGTGATCCCGGCGTTGTACACCGAACCGTCCGCCTTTGCGCTGGACAATTGCGTCTGTACGGCGGATAACTGGGTTTGCAGGGTCGCTATTTGCGCCTGTTGCGATTGCGCCTGCGAGGGGGTGTCTCCGCTGCAGCCGGAGAGCGATATTCCTGCCAATAACATAAGAGCCAGCACCAGCATGTGTTTCATGTTCCAAGCCTCCTGAGATGGATTTACGCTGTCAACGACAGGCCGTTTCACATATATGACGCACTCATGGGGCGCCGCCGGTCCGGCACAGCCCCGGGTTCAGCCGCTCGGCGAGTTCGGAGATGCGCTGGAATTCCAGGCTGCCGGACAACAACCGCAGCTCTCCCGGAGACAGGCGATACCCCGCCTGAATGCTGGCCGCCTCCAGGGACTCGGTCGCCAGACGGCGGAACTGCCCGTCTGTGATCAACCGCCCCAGCACCTTTTCGACCGCTTCCTGTGACATTGCCGCCTCCCGTCGCACATCTGTCCCCTGCGGGACAATTGCGCCCCGGAGCAGAACTGCTGCCCAGGTAAGTGGCGAAATCCATGCCGAATCTATTATCCGTTGTAATCCGGGATGTTAGCGAAACGAGTTGGGATGCTTCTGTCCGGCAGGGGACATGTTGTCCCGTTTGGGACAATCGGTGGGATGGGGCGGCCGAACGGTCGGCGGACGGGCGTTTCCAGGGGTCAGTAAAACAGCTTGCGGGAGGTTTTTAACAGGCGTGCGGCGGAGGATTTGTTGTTGTTGCTCCTGGCCAGGGCCCACTCGATAACCCGGCGCGTGACGGCGTCGAGAGAGAATTCGGCGGGGGAGAAGGTGAGGTTGAGGGAGATCCGGTCGCCGGACGCCTCCCCGGTTTGCTCCTGAAAATGCTCCTGCAGGCGCAGGTGCTCGGGCCGGATCAGGTCCCCGCCGGTGACGATGGTGGCATATTCCAGTTGGTTGCGCAGTTCGCGCACGTTGCCGGGCCAGTCGTAGGTCATCATCAGGTCGAGGGCCATCCGGGAAAGGCCGGGAAGCTGTTTGCCCTGATGCTGCCGGAATTTTTTGAGGTAATGTTCCGCCAGGTGCGGGATATCCTCGCGTCTCTCCCGCAGGGGAGGGATAGTGATCGGGAAGATGTTGAGCCGGTGGAAGAGGTCCTGGCGGAAGGTCCCCCGGCCGCAGCATTCCTCCAGGTTGCGGTGGGTAGCGACGATGACCCGGAAGTCGGCGTTGATCTGGCGGTCGGAGCCGACCTTCTCGTAGGTCCGTTCTTCCAGCAGGCGCAGCAGTTTCGGCTGGAGCGACAGCGGCATGTCGCCGATCTCGTCCAGGAACAGGGTGCCGCCGTGCGCCCGGCTGCATTTCCCCTCGCGTTCACGGTCGGCGCCGGTGAAGGCCCCCTTGACGTGGCCGAACAGCTCGCTTTCCAGCAGGGTTTCCGGGATGGCGGCGCAGTTGACGGCTATGAAGCTGGCCATGTTCTGCCCGGATGCCACGTGGATGGCCCGGGCCATGACCTCCTTTCCCGCCCCGCTCTCGCCGTAGATGGCGACGGTGGTGCGGGGGGAGGCGGCCACCTGCCGGGCCGCGGCGAGCGCTCTGCCCATGACCGGCGAATGGCTGGTCATGCTCTGGAAGCTGAACTTTTCCCGCTCGAAATCCAGCATCCGGTCGTAACTGTGGCGCACCCTGGCGTTTTCGAGCAGCCGTTCCACCACCACCAGCAGTTCTTCCCGGTTAAGCGGCTTCAGCAGGTAGTCGCCGGCCCCCTCTTTCATGGCCGCCACGGCGCCGTCGACACTGCCGTGGGCGGTGACCAGCACGAAAGGCAGGTCCGGGCTGACCGCGCGTACCCGCCGCAACAACGCCACCCCATCCATCCCCGGCATGACCATGTCGGACAGCATCAGGTCGAAGCGCCCCTCTTCCAGTTTCGCCAGGGCCTCGGCCCCGTCGGCGGCGCAGGCCGTCCGGTATCCGGCATCGTCCAGGTATCCCCTGACCATGAAGCGAAAGCTCTGCTTGTCGTCAACCACCAGTATCCGCGCGCCACTGTTCATGGATAGCCACCCTTCATCCGTTTCATGAGTTTCTCGATCACCGGCTGCAGTTGTTCGGGGCGGGCGGCCGGGGCGTGTTGCTGCAGCCAGGCCGCAAGTTCGGCCGGCTCCCGGTCTGCCAGGTGTCCGCACAGACCTTTCAGGGTGTGGGCGGCCCGGACGAGTTCACTGCGGTCGTCGCGTTCCAGAGCGGTTTGCAGGCTCCGCAGCTCGCCGTCGATATCCTGCAGCAGCAGCTCCCGATACTGCCGGGCGCGCTCTGGGACGTCGGCCAGGTCGCTCCGTGTCTGCGCGTCCAACTGCGGTTCCCCGTCGGGCGGTATTGCGGCGGTTTCTCCGCCGAACGCGGCCATGGCCCGGGCCAGTTGTTCGGGGACCACCGGTTTTGCCAGTACCCCATCGATCCCCGCGGCATGACAGGCGCCGCGGGTGGCTGCATCGGTATCGGCGGTGATGGCGATGATCGGTACGGGCGTTTCGGACCGCTCGGATTCCCGACGTCTAATCCGGCGGGCAACCTCGATGCCGTCGATATCGGGCATGCGGATATCCAGCAGGACCAGGTCGAAACGCCGCTGCTCCATGAACTGCAGCGCCTGCAAGCCGTCTTCCGCCAGCGTAACCTGCTGGCCCCAGGAGTCCAGGATGTCCCCCAACAGTCTGCGGTTGAATCCATTATCCTCCACCACCAGGACCGCACGGGGCGCCGGGGCCGCGGTCGATGCGAGAAGGCCGTCCGGCACCGGTTCCGTTTCCCGGAGCGGCAGTTCGACGGCAAAGCAGCTTCCCTCTCCGACCCGGCTGTCGACGGTGAGGCTTCCTTTCATCAACTCCGTCAGGTTGCGGACGATGGCCAGGCCGAGGCCGGTGCCGCCGAATTTGCGGGAAATCGTCGGATCGAGCTGGCGAAAAGGCTGGAAGAGCAGGGCACGGCTGTTCTCGGGGATGCCGATGCCGGTGTCCCGCACCTCGAAGCGGACCAGCGGATGCCCCCCGTCCGCCGACCGTCCGGCCATGCAGACCGTACAGGACACCGCGCCGCTTTCGGTGAACTTGACGGCATTGGCCAGCAGGTTGGCGAGGATCTGTCTCAGGCGGAGCGGGTCGCCGAGGACCCAGGTAGGCACATTGTCGGCCACGCCGACCTGGAAGACCAGCATTTTCCGGTCCGCCAGGGGGTGATACTGCTCCTCCAGACCGGCGACGAGCTGCCGCAGATCGAACGGCACGGTCTCGAACTCCATCCGCCCCGCCTCGATCTTGCTCATGTCCAGGATGTCGTTCACGAGCTCCATCAGGGAATGGGACGACTGCTCGAGGATGGCGAGGTACTGGTCGATCCGGGCGGGGTCGGTTGCCGTGCGGGCCATGCCGCTGAATCCGACCAGCGCGTTGAGCGGGGTGCGGATCTCGTGGCTGATCAGGGCGAGAAACTCGGATTTCGCCTGCGACTCCAGGGCGGAGCGCTGCGCCTCCTGTTGCAGCCTGCGGGAGCGCGTGTTCAGGATCATGGCGAATATGCTGCCGATGATCAGGCCGTTGATGATCAGCACCTGCCTGCCGTAGCTGTTGTTTCCCCGCAAGCTGGCGGGGGTGCTGCGGTTGGCGATCCAGAACAGGGTGAAGATAATGGCGACGGCCACGAAGAAGAGTCGCAGCGAACGGCGGCTCGGGGTGCTTTCTCTCTGCAAGGTAAAGGCCGTGGCGACAAAACACCACCAGGTCACCCTGACCAGCACCACATTGGAAACCATGGCAAAAAAGATATGACCGGAGGCGATCGCCGCAACCTGGAGGGGAAAGACGCACAGCAGAAGATCGAGCCCGCGCATCATCAGCGGCGGGGGCTGATAGGGCTTGAACAGCTCGCGGCAGAACAGCACGGTTGCGAAATTCGATCCGCAGTAGGCAACGACGGTAATCCAGTCTATCGCGCCCGGAGGAAGGCCGGCAGGGAGAAAGGGCGCCAAATAGCCGGTAATGGCTACACCATACAGGGTGTACATGGCTTGATGCAGGGCAAACAGGCCGACTACCGGCAGCCGGTCCAGCAGATAGCTCTGGAGGGCCCAGAACAACAGCAGCAACATGGCGGTCACGAAAAACACCGCCATCAGATCAAACCGGTCGTCCACGCGCTCGGCCTCGCCCGGCTCCAGGGCTTCCACCGTCAACTGCGATGAGCTCCTGGTCTTGAGGCGAAGATAGTAGGTCGCCCCGGAGGGCGCCACGCTGACGACAAACCCCAGGGAACTCCTGGCGCGGTCGCGTGTGCCGAAAGCGTAGTGATTGCCGGTCACCCGTGTCTTCCAGCCCGACGGAGCCCCCGCATCCGCCTCGTAAAGACGAACCTCGTTGAGAAAAGGCTGGCGAATGAACAGCACCACCTCATCCCCCTTGGCGGGCGCCCGAACCCGCAGGCGCAACCAGTGCACGGAGTCGGTCAAACCCCGGGAAAGCGTCGGCCCGATCGGGGCAAACTCGCGCCCGGCCACATCGGCGATCGTCAGGGCGCCGGCCGGGTCTTCCAGCGCGGCCCGCGAAATGATCAGATCACTCGCAACGGCCGGCGGAGCAAGGACGAACCCGGCGATCAGGATGAACATGCCGACAATGTAGTTCATAAAGGATTACTCGGTTACAGGGGGATGGGGTAGTGCGTTACCTCTTTGGGATTACATTCGATACATCCCGGCTTGCACGATATTCGGATCATGGTCATTGTTTACTAGCAAAACTGTAACGGATGTGTCCAGAATTTTATGTACATGGCTTTTCTGGTTTCAGAAGCCCGGCAGTCTTTCCTCAAGCATCATACCGAACTGATTCAATGCTGTAGATCGGCTCCGGAGTTCAACCCACATCGGCGTCCGTTTTGACTCACCCATTAACGTGATATCGGTAGGTTACGATTAGTCGATGGTCAACCTCGATACCGATATGTGGTGGATCTGAAATCCGGTTTACGATAGTCGAGGAAAGAGTGTTCCCCACATACGCTGGGGTTGTCATTGAATGTATCTGATGCGCGTCAGGACCTTTGGCCTTGGCTCGTCGTATGATGGTAAGCGGCTTTGAAAATTAAACCATTGTCCAATAATAAACTATTGTAATTATGAATGGGGTGGGTCAAAATCGGTGCCTAATCCGGGTCAAAGCCGGAAGCCGGTTCGCCGTTGCCTGCCAACTATGTGCAAGCGCCAAAAAAAAAGCGGGCGAATCTTGAAAAATCGACAGAGAATCTTGTGAGAATGGACGGTTTAAAAAAACAAATTATCGAAGCCAATATCGATGAGGGCATTCCCTTTGCCGGAGGCTCCGCACAGTTCACCTATTTTGAGCTCGGCGATGCATTGGCGAACAGGCTCAATAGCCAGCAGGAGGTTCCTCACCGCCACTCGTACCAAGAAATAATTTGGATCAGGGTAGGGGCAGTGAAGCATTTGCTCGATGATAATATTGTCGAGCACTCAGCGCAGACCATACTCATCATCCCCAAAGGACGCATTCATAGCCTGATACCGACACCCGACTGTCGGGGGGCTGCCATTAGGTTTACCGAAGAGTTCCTGGCGACCCCTTCTCATCTCCTGTTTTCCCAATTTATCGGTCACACCGCCCTGCAATTGAATAACCAACAGGCGGCCGGGATTTCGGCATATTGCTCCCTATTGGCCTGCGAATACCACCATGCGGACCCCTTTAACCTCCATGCCGCCAGATACCTGTTGAGTGCGCTAATCGCCAAATTGGAAGAAATCCGCCTCATGTCTGCGCAGTTGCAGCCTCGAGACGTTAACTCGACCCTGTGCATCTGGAACCGATTCAATACCATCCTCGAACAAAAATTCACGGTTGAGCACGCCGTCAGCTTCTATGCCTCGGAATTGGGGATATCCCCACGCAAACTGGGCGAGGTTGTGAAACTCTATGCCGGCAAGCACGCATCGACAGCCATCGATGATCGCTTGGTTGCAGAGGCAAAACGCCTGCTCCTCTTCTCCAATCTCACCATTAAAGAAATCGCCTTTAACCTCGGATTCGAGGAACATTCCTATTTTTCAAAAGTTTTTAAGAAAGTCGCTGGCGCCACCCCATCCGATTTCAAACAAAAATATCTCTCTGCATAAAATTACCAGCATTTTACCCATATCTATTACCACTCTCTTTGTAAAATAGGGTAAATTTTGATCACAACAGGATTAAGTTTGTCCTGTTTGGTGTGTTTTTACCATGCAACGTTCGTGGAGCCGATTGGCCCTGGTAATGAGAGAATGTCTGAATCCATCACAGAGTACAGAATCAAAGGAGAGTGCCATGAAATCAACCATCGTAATCATAAGTTCCCTTGTAGCCCTCTTCATGCCGACTTTGGCCCTTGCGTCCACGTGGACCATCGATCCGGACCACACGAATATAGGTTTCAAGGTGAAACATCTCATGGTCTCTACGGTGAACGGGAATTTTCTGAAGCATACCGGTACCGTGACCATCGACGATAAGAACATGGCCAAGTCCAAGGTCGAAATCAGAATAGACGCCGCCTCCATCAACACCAACGTCGCCAAGCGCGATGAACACCTGCGGAGCGCCGACTTCTTCGACGTTGCCAAATACCCGACCATGACCTTCGTGTCGAAAAAGGTAGTTAAAGCCGGCAAAGGAAAACTGAGAGTTACCGGGGATCTGACCCTGCATGGCGTGACACGGGAGGTGGTTCTCGCCGTCGAGGGACCGACAAGGGAAAGCAAGGACCCGTGGGGCAACATCCACCGCGGAGCCGCTGCCAGCACCAGGATCAATCGCAAGGATTTCGGGCTGGTCTGGAACAAAACCCTGGAAACCGGCGGTGTGCTGATCGGCGACGACATCGTCATCGCCCTGGATATCGAGATGATCAAGGACAAGGATAACACGGTGATGCTGCAGCAGCTGAAGTAACCGTCTCCCGGTTCTGCAAAGAGCATTTCCCTGTCTGGGCCAACCAATCCTCGGCCATGCTGCAGTTTGCTGTCTGGGCCGCGCTGGAGCAGGAGGGATTCGGGGCGTCGCTTCAGCACGATAACCCGGTCAGCGACGAGGCGGTGAAAGAAGTCTGGGAAATCCCCGGTACATGGAAACTTATTGCTCAAATGCCTTTTGGCAAGCCGGTTGCCCAGCCTGCCGAAAAGGAATTCAACCCCTGACGGGAAGGGTGAAGCTCTTCAAGTAGCCATCGCGGCGACGCTGGGGCATGCCGGTAGGTAGTAACCGCTTCCCGCGTCACCAGCACCATACATCAAAGAGAGGTTTACCGTATGAGCGTTGCCGTTTCGAACGCACTTTCCCCCGCGGTCGCCGGCGCCGGTCGAGGCGGGGGCGTCAACGATTTCTCGATAACTGTGGCCACCGTGAATGGTTCCGGGAGTCAGACCGCCAACAACACGCTGCTCCGCGCCATCCACAGGATGGGGGCCCCGGTCAGCGGCAAGAACATTTTCCCCTCCAACATCCAGGGGCTTCCCACGTGGTTCACCATTCGCGTGAACCGGGACGGCTTTCTCGCCCGCTGCGACGAGACCCAGATCTTGGTGGCAATGAACAAGGCCACCATCCTGGAGGACATCCAAAAACTGCAGCCGGGCGGCATCTGCCTTTACCCCGGGGAAGAAGAACTCCCGAACAGGCGCGACGACGTGACCTTCTACCCGATGCCGGTGAACGAGGTGGTCCAGCAGTCCGGTGCCGAGACCAGACTCAAGCCGTACGTCGCCAACATGGCGTACGTCGGGACGCTGGCGTATCTGCTCGGGATCGACCTGAAGGAGATCGAGGCCGCCTTGGCGCACAACCTGAACGGCAAGGAGAAGGCGATCGCCCTGAACCTCGGCGCTGCCAAAGCCGCCTACGAGTGGGCGGGAGAACATCTGGCCAAGACCGATCCCTTCCGTATCGAGCGGATGGACAAGACCGATGGGACCTTCCTGATCACCGGCAACAGCGGTGCCGCACTCGGCGCGGTTTTTGGCGGCGTTCAGTTCGTGGGCTGGTACCCCATTACCCCGGCGACATCCCTTGTGGATAGCCTGAAAGAGTATCTCAGGGAACTTCGTTGCGATGCCGACGGCAAGGCTACCTACTCAATTGTGCAGACCGAGGATGAGCTTGCCGCAATCGGCATGGTAATCGGCGCGGGATGGGCGGGAGCGCGATCGATGACTTCGACATCGGGGCCGGGTCTGTCGCTGATGGCGGAATTTGCGGGGTACGCCTACTTCGCGGAAATTCCCGCCGTCATTTGGGACGTGCAGCGCATGGGACCGGCCACCGGTCTGCCGACGCGCGTGGCGCAGGGGGACGTACTGCCCGCGTACACACTCGGCCACGGCGACGGCAGGCATGTTTGCCTCATCCCAGCGTCGGTCGCTGAATGTTTCGAGTTTGGCGGCACAGCGCTCGATCTTGCGGAACGCCTGCAGACGCTGGTCATCGTCCTGAGCGACCTTGACCTGGGAACCAACCTCTGGCCGACCCCGCCGTTCGAGTATCCCGACAAACCGATCGATCGCGGCAAAGTCCTCACCGCTGAAGATCTGACGCGTCTGGAAGGGAAATGGCAACGGTATGCCGATGTGGATGGAGACGGCATCGGCTACCGCACCCTTCCCGGCACCAACCATCCGGCGGCGGGGTATTTCACGCGGGGGACAGGCCACAACGAAGCAGCCGCCTACAGCGAGCGTCCCGAGGAGTGGTCGGCGAACCTGGCCCGACTGGCCAGGAAGCATGATCACGCACGAAGCATCGTCCCTGCTCCGGTCATCGAACTGGCCGGAGAAGCGGAGGTCGGCATCATCTCCTACGGCAGCAACGACCTTGCAGTTCAGGAGGCGCGGGTCTCCCTGGAGGCCGCAGGGGTGCCGACATCGTACCTCAGGGTGCGCGCGCTGCCGCTGGAGCAGCGACTGGCGGATTTCCTCGGGAACCATGAGCGGGTGTATGTCGTAGAAAACAACCTGGAGGGACAGATGCATCAGTTGGTGCAACTTCACGACCCCGCCGGTGCAGGGCGCGTCGTCTCGATAGCCAAATGCGACGGGCTCCCCCTGACCGCACGCTGGATCAGCGCATCGATTCTGGACCAAGAGGCAAAGGAGAAAGCATGACTGACAACGCTGCACAGGGTTCTACCGCTTGCAACCTCCTCGGCTTGAGCAGGACCGACTACAACGGTGCCAAATCGACGCTCTGCAACGGCTGCGGCCACAACTCCATCGCTAACGTGATCATCGGCGCCGCGTACGACCTCTCACTCGACCCGACCCGCATCGCCAAGTTCAGCGGCATCGGCTGTTCCAGCAAAAGCCCGACCTACTTCCTCGGCCGGTCGCACAGCATCAATGGCCTGCACGGGCGCATGCCGTCGCTTGCCACCGGCGCGACAACGGTCAACAGGGAACTCGTCGCCATCGGCGTCAGCGGCGACGGGGACACCGGTTCCATCGGTTTCGGTCAGTTCAAGCATCTGCTGCGCCGCAACGTCGACATGGTCTACATCATCGAAAACAACGGCGTCTACGGTTTGACCAAGGGACAGCTCTCTGCGACCGCCGACCTGGGGCAGAAACTGAAGCATGCCGGGGTGAATGAACTGCCGCCGCTGGATTTTTGTCTGGAAGCGATCATAGCCGGCTGCGGCTTCGTAGCCCGCTCTTTCGCAGGTGACCCGAAACAGTTGCAGGAGTTGATCAAAGCGGCGTTCTCTCACCGTGGCACGGCAGTTCTAAACGTCATCAGCCCTTGTGTTTCCTTCAATAATGGCGAAGGCTCCACCAAAAGTTATTCGTGGGGCAAGGAGCATGATCTGCCGCTGCACGAGATCGACTTTCTCCCCATGGAGCACGACGAGATCCTGGCCGATTATGACCCCGGGACGATCCGGGAAGTGGCGCTGCACGACGGGTCGGTGATCCGTCTGAAAAAGACTGACCGGGAGTATGATCCGACCGACCGGATGGCTGCCATCAAGTTGCTGGAAGAAGAGAGGAGCGGGGGGATGTTCACCACGGGGTTGCTCTACGTGGACGAAGGGCGGCAAACATTTGCCGATCACGAAAGGCTTGTCCCCGGCTCACTGGTCAATTTGCCGAACGAAAAGTTGCGTCCGTCGAAGGAAGCGCTGGACAAAATCAACGGCAAATATAGATAGAATGCGTTTGGCCGTCGCCCCGAGGGACGTGCCGGTCTCCCGGAAAAAAAGAGCTATGAAGTGCCGTTCGTATCAGGAACACCGGGGGCGTTATTGTGAGTAGGAACGTCGGCGGGAAGGGAAAATTCTCGGTCAGGTCACAAACCATCTGAACTTCCGGTGTAAAAACGGTGGATGCGTGGCGAACAGAGCAAAAAACGCCGGTATGCCGTAGGATCTGCAACGTCAGTCAACGCGTTCACAGCTTCGAGCCGATCAAGGCTTATAGCCACCAGCAGGACAACAAAAACAAACAAAAGGAGCCGAACATGAGCGAAGTCATCATTACCCCCAACAAACCGATTGCCATCGAACTGGAGCCAGGGACCTACTACCGCTGCGCCTGTGGCAAATCAACTAATCAGCCGTTTTGCAGCGGCGCACACCATGGGACCGGTTTTTCCCCGATCGCCTTTGAAGTCAAGGAAAAAAAGGTGGTTCACCTGTGCAACTGCGGGAAGTCCGCTCATGCGCCGTATTGTGACGGCAGCCACAACAAGTGACGCACGCTGAAAACGCACGCTGAATAGAACCAGCCAGCGCCACTTGACGTTCGACGCGCTGGTTGGTTCTGGCTTCATTGCCATAAACTTGAACGTTCTCGACGGCCACGGAGCAAACGGGCCATACAATGAATTACCTGCAAACCTAGTTAGGGGAGTAGGGAACATACCGGTTCACGAAGACAGGCTTTCGCTCGGCTGTTGCCGTTGCAATTATCCCCTTCAGCACATTGCTGCGACACAAGGAACCGGCAAGCCTTTTTACCGGCGATTCACATTCGACCCACAAGCCAAATGCCACGATCACGATTCCGCACAACGTAATGGGTTCCATAGTATCCCTCCTGAATTTTGGCCTATAGTTGCCGAAAGACGCCAATCACCCTGCCGACAATGGTGACTTCGCCATCCTCCGGGTGAAGTATGATCGGCTCCATGTCCGGGTTTTCCGGTTGCAGCCGGATGTGGTCGGACTCCCGAAAGAACCGCTTGACGGTCGCGTCGCCATCGACCATGGCGACCACGATCTCCCGGTTGCCGGCATCCTTTTGCGGGCGTACCAGGACAAGGTCGCCGTCAAAGATACCGGCAGTAATCATCGACTCGCCGCTGACCCTCAAAAAGAAACACCCGTCTCCCCTGACCGCCACCTGGTCGACTGAAAAGTATCCCTGTATGTCCTCGATAGCCGTAGAAAGTTGTCCAGCCCGAACGGTGCCGACGATAGGCAGGGACACGTTTCGGCCATGGGGCGCCGTCAAGGTGATCCCCCGGTTCACGTTTTCCCGTTTGATATAGCCTTTGCGCTCCAACGCATCCAGGTGACGCATGACGGGCAGGGTGCCGGACACATTCAGGTGCTTGGCGATATCCCGCTGGCTGGGCGGAAAACCTTTGCTGTCGGAATACGCCACGATGAACTGGAGCACCTGGCGTTGGCGTTGCGTCAGCTCGTTCGGTGATTTTGAAGCATACGTAGTCATATGACTACGTATATCGAATTCGGCGGGTACTGTCAAGAATAGAATGCTGGTTCGAGAGTATTTCGAAATCAAATATGCCGAGATAAAATAATGAATTACGCGATAGCCGATTTCGGCGAGACCACTCTGCCGATGGCACTCAGGAAGAGAGGGGGACGGACATTCCCGCAATAACGATGCAGGCCGCCACCGGTTCGGCAACCTTCAATGCTGACGGCACATTCTCAACAACTTTTCACCTTGAACAGGCCTGATTGGCGTTCGATGAACGGATGAAGCAGGATTGGCAGGATTGGCAGGAAACAAATGCCCGGCTGGTATCAAGTGGCCCATAAAGCACCTTTTTACGGTACGTTGGGACGATCACAACATGGTATTTGCACTCCCATTTAAACATGGGATAAACGTTGCCACTCTCGCATGGTATTTCCTTCTGTTGAATGCCCGCCGGGGCTTTCCTCTGGAGGAAGTGCCGCGGGAACGGCTGGGCCTTTTTCAAGTTTCACCGGCAGAGCCGGTGGTTTACCGAACGACATCAATTACTACCTGTCGCCACCTTGGGCCGAACGTGCATCCCTTGCCGCGGCGCCTGCCGCTTTCGCTGTCCCTGGCAGGCACTGTTGCCGACTGCACCAGGAAGCAGCTAGGAGAATCTCACGCTTGCGGTACCAGTTCTTGAGCTTGAACTTCAGGTGGGGTTCTTGCCATCCCGGTCACGAACCACTGCACAGCGCACCTGAAGGTGTTCTCCTTGGCATGCCGCTTCTGCGTAAGCTTCTCTGACGATGTCTGTATGGGTGATTTGGCCTAATCAACAAATTTAAATACGCCATTAGACAGGATAACGAACTCGCTCAAGACGTGCGTCATAGCATTGCATTATATTGATTTTTAAATAGTTAATGTTTAAATATGTTGTAATTCACGTGTGTTATGCTGTGGCTATGGCGGTATGCCTCTTATGTATCATTTCTCTAATGGCTGAACACACCGGTGAAGACGTTGAGGTGGTATGCATTTTGCTTAATGCAAAAATATATATATTTTAATTACTTTATTATGCGTCGAGCCTTATGCATATTAAATTTCTGTGGGCCGAATTACCCGCCGCATGCGGCGATTCCATAATTCATTAAAGTTGCAGATATCCCGTTGCTTGCGGCAGGGTACATCCAGGAATCGCTTCTGCCGCCCGCTGTCTTTGGGGGGCATGGATAGAATCAGGTGCTATCAAATAAGCGCAATGACGGATATGCCGCTCTGTAGATATCTGATTTGGTGGACAACGCGAGGGTACAGATGGAGACGCAATACCTGAGGACACTCATGATGGTACTGGAGACAGGCAGCTTTTCCCGAGCTGCAGAAAAGCTTTGCTTGTCACAATCTACGGTTTCCCAGCGCATAAAATTGCTTGAAGATCACTATGGGTGTCAACTCGTAGACCGTTCCGGCTCTATTCTTAGGGCCACCCCCCCGGGAGAGAGAGTCCTGGAGAAAACAAATTTGATATTGATAGCTGAACAGGAAATAGAAAATGAAATGAAAAATATGGGGAGGAAGGTGCAGCTTTCTGTTGGGTTTACACCTACGTTCGGTATCGTGTACCTGCCGAAAGTTCTGAATCTTTTTATGAGGGAAAAATCTGATGAGGTCAACCTGAAGCTTATCGCCCAACAACCTGAACAGTCGATTAAGGCTCTGATTGCTAAAGATTTTGATATTGTTGTTGTTGAGCATTGTGGAGAATTGATTTCAGAAGAAGTTGCCTACTTTCCTCTGCCTCCAGATAATCTTGTTTTGGTTTCATCACCTTTGCTTCAGATACCAAGCGAGGGTGTTACCCTGAAAGATTTATTCAAATATCATCTTATCACTCGCAGAGAAGGTTGCAGTTCACGCTACCTTCTAAAAAAAAATTTGTGTCGCTTCGGTTTCGGTGTTGATAATTTCAAGGGGGTTGACGTCTATGATGACCTGCATCTCACAATAAAATCCGTTCTGCTGGGACAAGGCGTTGCCTTTGTATCGAGAGATCTTGTCGCTGACCACATTCAAAGGGGAGAGGTCCGTGAACACGCTATCCCCGGCTTTTTATATACCCGTTCGCGTACGTTGGTCACTGATCAGAAACGGATCAAAGAGTATTATTTCAAAAATTTTATTGAGTGCGTACATTCCGTGTTCGCCTTACCATCACCTTTTAAACCGCCTAAACATACCGAAGCCGTGTAGTTGCAGTGATGATGCTTGGTAATATTCTGTTTCGGAAGCACGTCCGTCGCTGGTGGGCGGCCCGGTCTTCAAAACCGGTGGGGGAGATGAGAAATCTCCCCGGTGGGTTCGATTCCCATGTGCTTCCGCCATTTTAAACTGTGTACAAAGGAATGATTCTACCAGATGCTTTTTTGTTTCGAGGCGTTTAACGCGTTGCTCTTGGGGGCACCATCGAGGAAAATCTCTAACAACCAGGGTCGCAAATGAGAATCGCATGTAACGGAACCGAGCATATCCCAGCTATCTCGATAACACAGCCACTTCATACCCCAAGCCGGAAGGGGAGAAATACCTCCACCAAAATTCCGCGAATCGACGGGACTTTCGCGTGACTTCCTGATACCGCTTCTGGAATATTTTGGCAGCGGGAAGGTGACCATCCGAGTAGAGGACAAACGGGTTTTCCGAAAGCGCTAAAATTATAAAAACAACTGGAAATATCGTAACGTTCCATGCGATTCAGCAGCAGCTGAATTCAATAATATTATTGGTTTGAATTACCTGCACCCATTATTGCAAATTTCAATATCACCATTGAAACAAATCGTTTTACCTTATAAATAAAATTCTCTATATATATCATTAATATAATTTATGGCTTCAGTTCAGAGGAAAAATTATTTTTTCCTACCGCGATGCCCAGAGCAGAAAAGTCCGGTGCAATCATTGATTGAGGAGAACAGCCGTGAATAATAATAGAATTCTCGTTGCTGACGATGAACACCTTATTTCCTCAATGCTTTGTTTCAGGCTTGAAAAGGCCGGATATGTTGTTGAAACGGCAGCTTCCGGGGGAGAGGCCCTCCAAAAATTTCACGATTTCAAGCCGGAACTCGTGATACTTGACCTCTATCTTCCTGATGCTTTTGGACTCGACCTGCTTGCTACAATGAGGGAGGATGATGTTAATCTTCCCTTCATAGTTATTACTGCCAGCTCTTTTGCGGATTTAGCTGTCAAAGCATTCAAGCTTGGTGCAGTCAACTTTTTCGGTAAGCCGTTCAATGTGGAGAAGGTAGTTCAAGGCGTCACCCAGAGCTTAAAGGAAAAACAGAAAAAAGATGTTGAATCAATTGCCATGGAACGCCGGAAAAAAACTACGCCGGACCAAATGATTGGTAACTCACCCAAAATGGTTGACGTTTTCCGGCTGGTCAATGTGTGTGCCTCGACTGACGCAAAAACGGTCCTGATCACCGGGGAAAGCGGTACCGGCAAGGAATTGGTAGCTCGGGCGGTTCACCAGTACAGCGCTCGAGCCGGTGCAACCTTCGTTGAGGTCAATTGTGCGGCTATACCGGAGAATCTTATTGAAAACGAGTTGTTCGGCCATGAACGCGGCGCATATACCGACGCATCTAAAATGCAGAAAGGTATCTTTGAGCTTGCCAATGGCGGCACCATTTTCCTGGATGAAATCGGTGACATGCCGACCACGATGCAGACAAAGCTTCTGAAGGTCATGGAAACGAAGCGATTTCGCCGTCTTGGAGGTGAAGGTGAGGTGGAAACGGACGTGCGCATCATTGCAGCGACAAACCAAGACCTGCCACAACTGGTTGCTGATGGGCGTTTCAGAGGGGACCTGTATTACCGGCTCAACATGCTGAATATTTGTATTCCGCCACTGCGTGAACGGATCGAGGATATTCCTGCCTTGGTACAATATTTTATACAGAGTCTGAATGCTGAGTATAGCAAGAGAGTGGAACTGGTCTCATCCGAGGCATTGGAAGATTTACGTTCCTATTCCTGGCCAGGCAACGTACGCGAACTGCGTAATGTCATAGAACGGGCAATGATGCTTGAGAAAGGCAAAGAACTAACGCACTTTCATTTGTGCAAGGAAACTCCGCGGAATCAACAGAGCCTTGAGCTGCCACCGAGCAATTATACGGTATTTCCGGTAGATGATAGACATTGTTTTGCAGGATTCCAACTGCCCCCCGAGGGAATTTCCTTTGAGGAGGTCGAAAAACAGTTGATTACTCTTGCCCTGGAAAATGCCAACGGCAACCAATCAAAGGCGGCAAAATCACTCAAGATGAGTCGTGATACTCTGCGTTACCGCTTGAAAAAATTCGGTATTTCGGAGTATGCAGATCAAACTTCCTGCAGTGTATTGAAAGATGATGTTCCAAGTGACCTCAAACGTGAAAGATACAATGACCCCAAATGGGCCAACTGCTGAGGACCGTAAGTGCTTGGAAGATGACCAGCCCACTCCCGCGTCATTTCGTTACGTCGGCATGAAGTACCTTTCACCGGCTTTCATCCTGCGGGGCTAGCGATATCAGGATAATGGCCTCCCCAATGGAGTGTTTTTTTACGTACCGCGGACTTCATGTCAATATGTCGAAAAAATATATGCGCGTCAGGGCAGATAACAAATGCGCAAAACAAGGGCGAAGGGAGTAGAAAAACGATGAAACCGCCTGCCGCAATCTTTTTCTACGTCATTTTTTTCATCGTGGCCTCGATGCCTGCATGGGGATTCGATGGCATGGATATTCCCAAAATCAAGAAGATGGCGGAAGAAGGCAATGCGGATGCCCAATCGAAACTTGGTGTGCTGTATGCTTCCGGCGTGGGCATAAAAATGGATAAGCAGGAAGCGGTTAGATGGTATCGGAAATCGGCCGAGCAAGGCTACCCGGTTGGTCAGTGGAATCTGGCATTCATGTACGTGAGAGGAGAGGGGACCGCAGCCGACTTCACTGAAGCACGCAAACTTTTCCGCAAGTCCGCGGAAAGCGGATTCGCAAACGCCGAATATGATTTGGGAATGATGCTTCTTCAAGGGCTTGGCGGCAAGGAGGACCGGGAGGAAGCGGAAAAATGGTTCCGTATGGCCGCGGAACAGGGATATCGGGAAGCTAATAACATCCTGAAAGAACTTGATCAGAAGTAGGTGCCGGACAGCCTGATTTCGGGCGTTGACGAACAATAGTCTCTACCTGTGCAGATGATCAGCGTTATCAAAATACGGCCCGGTACCATCCGCTCGGCTCTGGCTGCCAGTCAGTTTTTCCGAACCGTCCTCTGATAATACGTTGGTTGGCGGATTCCGGCCTGCCGCGCAGGCGCTTTCCTGATAATGAATGTATCGTGACTCTGCAATTGTGCAATTGGTTGCGCACTATATGGGAGCATGGAAAGGGGAGGTGTCATGACTTGTGAAATATTCAAATGCTGCAAATTTTTCAATGATGTGATTCCGGAAATGCCCAAATCGGCAGACTACATAAAAAACAAATATTGTTTAGGAGATAATAGCTCCTGTGCCAGGTACCGTGCGTACAAAGATAATAGTGGGTGCGTCAATGCGGCGGCAGTGCCGTTTTTCTTTCTCGCCGACGACGCTCGGGAAATCGAGCGGTGCATGAAGAGCGAGCATCTGCCGGATGGCACCACAATCCTCCGTTCACTTCTGAATGACTACCTGAATGACGACAAGTGACCGCCGCAACGTTGTGAAGAGCCACACGCTCCCATGCATCATGTCAAAGATGCGGGTGGCGTTTCTCCTTCTGGCGGTTATGCTTGCCCCTGCTACAGCAGTAACATATGCCGAGACATGCGTAACGTCATCCTGCCATATTCCTTTTAATACCATAAAAAATATGCATCAGCCGGTCAAGGAGTGCGACTGCCTCTCCTGTCATCTGCAAAAAAACAAGGAACACCCGTTCAAGGGAGGTAAAAGCTTCGACGTGACTGCCAAGGGGAGTGCGCTGTGCTCTCAGTGCCACGATGCGATGGGAAAAAAGAAAGTAGTACATTCCCCGGTCAAGGACGGTGACTGCCTCTCCTGTCACAAACCCCACGGCGCAAACGGCCGCTTTCTTCTCGGCGATAGCGAAGACCAGACAGTGCTCTGTCTGGGCTGCCATGATAGCGCACCTTTCAGCCGGAAATACGTTCACGGCCCGGTGGCGAGCGGGAGTTGCACGACGTGCCATGACCCGCATCAATCTGACGCCAAGTCCCTTTTAAAAGGCGCTTCCCGCGAAGTCTGCCTGGCGTGTCATGCCCATTTTGCCAAGAAAATGCAGGCTGCGGCGATCATCCACCCTCCCGTGAAGAAAGAGCCGTGCACATCCTGTCACGACCCGCACAGTTCGGCATGGCCCAACCTCCTGAAACGGGCGATGCCGGACCTCTGTACAGGCTGCCACAAGGAAACCGGGAAAAAGATCAAGAACAGTCAAGTCCCCCACAAACCTGTCATTGAGGGCAAGCTCTGCGCCAACTGCCATACGGCCCACTTCTCCAAGGCCCGGGGGCTGCTTCTGGCCGATGACGAGAAAAGCGCCTGCCTCGGCTGCCACAACACCGACAAGCTTGGCGACCCGGCCCTGAGCAACATCAAAAAGGAACTGGATGTGAGCAAACACCTGCATGGCCCGATCCAGAAGGGGCGGTGCAGTGGTTGTCATTCTCCCCACGGGTCCGACTTCCCTCATATTCTGGCTGGAAACTACCCCAGCGATTTTTATGTCGCCTATAATGATGACAGCTACAGCTTATGCACAAAGTGCCATGACAAAAATCTCTTCCGTTTCGCCGAAACGACGCTCTATACAAAATTCCGTAATGGCAGCAGGAACCTTCACTATGTGCATGTTAACTCCAGTAAGGGGCGCAGCTGCCGGGCTTGCCACGAGCCGCACGCATCAAACGGCCCAAAGCTGGTCAGTGCCGATGGCGCAAGGTTTGGCCAATGGCGGATCAAGAGCCGTTTTCAACTTACTCCGACCGGCGGGAGTTGCGCTCCGGGATGTCACCGCCGCTTTCGTTACGATCGGATAACACCGTTCGACCTGAACGCCACAACTCAAAAATAGCATCCTTTCATAATCATGCCATTCAAAAACGGCGCCTGTGGGCGCCGTTTTCCATCCAGGATCACGATAACACGGTTTCCGCCTGGTGCATATGCCCCACCTGTTTTTGCGGTCAGAGTGATATCCCCCTCGGCCGCTGCCTGCACATCCCGCATCCCCAACTTCAAACTATTTTATCTAATATAATCAATGTGTTGTAATTTATAAAAATATTTAAATACTGGCATTTAACTTGCTAAATCATCAATCGACTTGCAACAACAAGGTTCTTGTAAGGAAGCCGTCTCTTTGGGGGAAGAGGTTGTTTCCGAAAGGTTGCAGGGAGTATCGAAAGGGAGCCTACGTATCATCCACAAGAGCTAACCATTTAGCCCCATTTCAGGAGGAAATTTCATTCATGAATAAACAGATCATTACCCTTGTCGCCCTCGCAGGCATCGTTGCGGGTACAACCATCGCCTATGGCGCCGCCGGTTCCAATGGCGGCGGTATTGTCGGTTCCAAGCACGATATGAACGTATTTCTCACCACCAACGGCGGCACGAAAGACCTTGATCAGCGTGTCTGCGCCTACTGCCATACCCCGCACCACGCAGCCGACCCGACGCAAACCGTCACGAAAACGGTGACCAATCCAACCACAGGTCTTTCAACGGATATCACGTATAGCGTCTACGTACCTCTCTGGAGCCGTGCCGTTCTCACCTCGACCTTTGACCAGTACGTCAGCGCCACCTTCAATCCCGCAGCTGACGGCAAATTTTACGACAACATGGCCGGTCCATCACGCCTTTGCATGAGCTGCCACGATGGTGTCACCGCCGTTGACTCCTACTATGGGAAAACCGGCACCGTAACCCAACTGGGAGACGATCAGATGAACTACTTCGGCCAGAATCACTTTGCCATCGGTCAGTCGTTTGGTCTTGCCAATGATCACCCGGTCGGCTTCGTCTATGCCGACATGCAGACAAACCCCAAATATGAGTTGAAAGCTGCCGCTTCACCCATCGGGACCAAGACAATTGCCGATGTCCTCACAAACATCGACGGGGTTGGGGCTGTCATGACCTGTGCCTCCTGTCACGACGTCCACAACGGCACTGCGGTGCAAAACACCGCACCCGCTTCCGGACGCGGTTACTTCCTGCTCGCGGCACAGAAAGACTCCGCGTTGTGCCTCTCATGCCATGACAAGAACAAATAATTGAATTTGTGTCTGGCATTCGCAGCTCTTTGGGGGCTGCCGGAATCCGGCAGCCCTTTTCTTCTAAGAATTTTATATGGTTATGCATATATATTTATACTGGATTTATGGAGCGCGCAATCCGACACAGCAGTTTATTACCGTTAAACACAAGGGGGATGGCATGAACAGAAGGTGTGTAATTCCTGAAAAGGCGTGGAGCACGGGCGTGAAGTGGGTCGCGTTAACGCTTTTGTCGATCGCTTTGACCGCCTGCGCCAGCCAATCCACTAATAAGCGAGTTTTCTGGCCCGCTCCTCCCGATTTGCCGCGCGTTCAGTTTTTGATGTCCATAAAGGACTCAAACGACGTCATGGAGAGCAAGACGTTATCGCTTCTGGCTCTCAACAGCAGCAACGGCGATGACTTCATACCGGTGGTCAAACCCTACGGGATCGCCGCCGGTCACGGCAAGATATATATCTGCGATACGGTTCAGGCAGAGGTCCTCATCATTGACCTTCCCAAGAAAAAAATGACCCGCCTGCCGGGCAATATCAATGCGGGGCGGCTGAAAAAACCGGTAAACGTGGCGGTCGACGAAC
This sequence comes from Oryzomonas sagensis, assembly GCF_008802355.1. Classification (NCBI taxonomy): domain Bacteria; kingdom Pseudomonadati; phylum Thermodesulfobacteriota; class Desulfuromonadia; order Geobacterales; family Geobacteraceae; genus Oryzomonas; species Oryzomonas sagensis. The sequence continues at coordinate 157,845 of NZ_VZRA01000004.1, forward strand.
AGGGCAACATCTATGTCGCCGATACGTCGCGGCTTGAAGTGTTGCAGTACGACCCGGAAGGTTCTTTCCTGCGCAGCTTCGGCAGCGGCAAAGATCTGAAACCGGTTGCCGTGGCGGTAGAGGGGGATTTTGTCTACCTCCTGGATCAGTCCAGCAGCCAGATCCACATCTTCGATCGGATCAGTGGCGATTACCAAAAATCCATCGGCCGTGACGAGGATCCCCGTAGAGGTCTTTCCGGCCCCACCAACATGGCGGTTGACGGCAAAGGAGCGCTTTACGTCTCCAACTTCGGTACCGGTAAGATCATCAAGCTGGACCGGGACGGCAACTTCCTCATGGGGTATGGCCGCCTGGGCGTCAACTTCGGTGAATTCGGCCGTCCGCGCGGGGTTGCTGTGGATAATGACGGCCTTGTCTATGTGGTCGACGCCGCCGCACAACAGGTGCAGATATTTGATGCGCAGATGCAGTTGCTGATGTTCTTCGGCGCTCCGGGCACGCCGGGTTCGCTCAATATCCCGGCCGGTATTGCCGTCACCGGCGACAATCTCGACTATTACCAGAAGATGGCCGCACCGGGCTTTATCCTTGACAAGGTGCTCTTCGTGGTGAGCCAGGTCGGTGATCATATGATCAGCATTTACGGACTGGGCAAGAAACAGGGGCTCGACTACGACGCCGAGTACAAAAAGGCGCTTGCCGATCAGGAAAAACGGGCGGCGGAGGCTTTGGAAAAGGCCCGCAAGGCTCAGGAGGAAAAGGAGAAGACCCCTGAACAACCAGCTGACGCCGGGAGTAGCGATAGCGCTCCACCGGCAAAGTAGCGGCGAGGCCATTTCCCTGTGAAGACAACGCATATGAGTGGGCGCCGCTTCAGGTGTCTCGCCCTGTCGGTGTGCCTAATCTGGCTGGTTACTGGCTGCGATCCCGTGACCCGCCATAAGGCCTTGACCTCTATCCTGGATGGTTACCCAACCTTGCCGCCTGTCGAGGAGATCTGCCGGGAGCACGAAGAGCGGGCTAAGGCGGTCTGTTTACAACAGAAAACAGCCTCTGTTCCACTCTCACCAACGGCGGCCCGGGGTTCCGAGCACAACCCCTATAAGGAGAAACTCTGCAATTCTTGCCATAAAGCGGACAAGGGGGGCGGGAGCGGCGGCGAAGATGGACTGTTGATCAAGCCCCGGGAATACCTTTGTGTTACCTGCCACAAGGACCTGCTGACAAAGCGGTTTCAGCACGGTCCCGCGGCGGTCGGCGATTGCTTGGCCTGTCATCTCCCTCATACCTCCGCCAACCCGGCGCTGCTCAACACGAAGAAAGAGGCTCTCTGCGTCAAGTGCCACACCGAGCGCCGCAAAGCGGTCCGTATGCACGACCTGTTCGTCGAAAAGGGAATAACCTGCGATAACTGTCACGATCCCCATTCCGGGGATTCGATGTACTTCTTGAAATAGCCCCCGCAATGGAGACTGCTGCCGGAGCCAAAGGTTTCATGAACCCCGCCTCGATACGAGGCAACACTCAGCCGAGGAGTCCTCTCGGACGATGGGATATGCTCCGTTTCCTGGCGCAGGGCATTTGGGTGCTCGGCGCGGCAACCGTGCTGTTTCCCGTCTCAGCCCAAGCGTCGCGTTTCACCTTGCTCGGCCTGAGCGGTTTGCACCAGTCCGCGGAGCTCAGCTATAACTTCAACGACAATCAGAGTGAGACCAAGTCTACAACGAACCGGTCGACCAACAACGATTTCAGCGAAACCTACACCATTGGCGCCGGGTACTCGATTCTACACCCCCGCCTGCTCCGCGGCGACGCGAATATTTCCCTCTCTTCCAATCAGACGTTGGTGAACAATACCGCGGAAGGCGGTTCTACGGGCACCAACATGCGTATCTCTTACGATGTCAACGGCATCATACTCGACCGTATGAATTACCCCTTCAATTTCTCCGTCTCTTCATCCACTGGAACTGTCCGGCCGCCTTTCAGCCGGGCTTACACACTCGACATGGAGAGCCAGAACGTCTCCTTCAGCATCCCAAACGGGCAATTACCGATTACCGTAACCTACAGCAGAAACGCGTCGACAACCCACGGGCTTGCCGACGACATCGATCAAACCTCTCAGGCGGCATCTATTTCGTTCCGCAATAGTGTGGACGATCTAAGCAAGACGAGACTTTCCTTCACTCAGTCCTTCGATCGACAGACACTGCTCGGCAGCGAGAGAACCGACAACCGGAACGCCATTGTCGTCAACATTGCCAACACCCTGTTCTGGAAAAACATTCAAGGATTGCAACGTCAAATTGATTCAATGTATGTCTACAACGAGCAAAGCGGCAGTTATCCCGAATTGCAGTCAAGTGTCGCCTCAACTCTCAACTGGCAGATCGGAAAGGCGCTGGACAGCAAACTTGCTTATGTGAAAAGCCGCAACACAGATGTGCACAATAACAACGACCAGCAGAGCATATCCGGTTCGCTCTCGCAAAAATATCTCAAGTGCCTGCTGACCACCGTTGGCGGTTCTCTTGCGCAAGGGAGCTATAATGACGGTTCAGACCGCACCGCCTCGTGGAATGGACGAGTAGCCTATACCAATGAACTGCCCCGGGAGAGCTCGGTCAGGCTCGACTACGGCTACCAATATGTAATCCAGGAGCGCAAGCGCTCAGACGTCAACCTGGCAAACGTCGAGAAAACCACTCTCAGCGGCCCCTTTCCCCTGTTTCTCGACTTGGCGGCCCACAATATCGACAGCGGCACCATCGCCATATTCAAGGACGCCGCAATGACAATCCGCTTCAGCGACTTCAGCACCGTCTTTTCCGGATTTCAGACCAGGTTGCTGATCAACTCGGACCCCGGTGTTCCTTTTGTCTACATCAGCTATTCGTATCGCCAGAGCCCGAACATCACGTTTGCAACCGCGGGCCATACCGTCGGTGGAAAGCTCAGCCTGCTCGACAAAAAGTGTGTTCTCCATGCCAATTACAGCTACAGCGACAGCCGGATTCTCGCCGGAAGCGACCCCAGTTCGACGATCGGGGCAAATACCCATATCGATGCCGGCATCGACGGTCTACTTGGCCGCCATACCCTGTCTCTCGAATATTCGCTCAATAAGAGTGTTTTTCAGAGGCTCCAACAAGTCGAGACAAACTGGATACATACCTTGCAAGCTGCGAAGGCGTCGCTTCTGACCAAGGCAAACGATCGGTATTCCTGGTACGAAAACACCTCTATCGGTACATCATCTACGCAGGGATGGGACAACACCTTTCTTCTCTCCACCGCTTACAGCCGTGTGATCACCCCAAATTTGAGGGGCAAGGCGACACTGGGGTACTTCAACATGATTACCAGTTCGGTAGTCAGCAACAGATTCAGCATTGAGCTCGGCCTGGAAGGCAACTTCGGCAGAACGGTCGTCACGCTCGACTCTTCGGCAAACTGGGGTTTTTCCCCCTCGAGTTATAGTCATAGCCAAACCGTTAACCTGAAATTACGGAGGATATTTTGATGAAACGCTCACCGCGCCATTCAGGGGGACAGCATGGTGGATCATCGGCCGCAATTCCCCTGGCATGGCTTCTGATGCTTGCCCTCGTAATGGGAGGGGCGGGGTGCGCCATTGCCCCTGCGCCGCACGCCGCGACAATGATCGATAAGATCGTCTGGCCGCCCCCGCCCATGGCGCCCCGCATCGTCTGGGTCCAAACCATCGCCACTGGCAATGATGTCGGAATCCGCAAGGGGTTCTGGGGCAGATTATGGGGCACGGTCTTTGGTGAGGAGGCGATGCGCATCACACGCCCCTACGGCCTCCACGTAGATGGCAAAAGGAGAATTTTTATCGCGGATACGGGAGGGCAGGCCATTCATGTCATCGATCGGGCTTCGGGACGTTACGAACTGGTCAGGGGGGATGAAGCCAACCGGCTCTTGTCGCCGATCGGCGTTGCGGAGGATAGGCGCGAAATTATCTACGTGAGCGACTCGGCAGCGGGAAAAATCTATCGGTTCAATCTTAACGATTTAAAGATTGGGGCGTTCATATCCCAGGGGCTGCAGCGCCCGACCGGCATCGTTTATAATCCGCACAACGACCTGCTTTATGTCAGCGATACCCTGGCCGGCCAGGTGGTAGCGTTCACTACCCAAGGCAGGGAAGTCTTCCGTTTCGGCATGCCGGGTGAAAATCCGGGGCAATTCAACCGTCCCACGGATCTGGCGACCGATGGAGGGGGACGTCTCTTCGTAACCGATGCACTCAATGGCCGGGTGCAGATATTTGCCGCCAATGGGGTCTATCTGAAAGGATTCGGCAAACAAGGCGACGCGTCGGGACTCTTTGCCAAACCCAAAGGGATCGGCATTGACAGCGAAGGGCATATGCATATCTGCGATGCCCTCTTCGATACGGTACAGATATTCGACGAAGACGGGCAATTTCTGCTCAGCTATGGCAACCGGGGGAGCGGCAAAGGAGAACTCTGGATGCCGTCGGGGCTTTTTATCGACCACAATGATTTCATATATGTCGCCGACACGTACAACAACAGGCTCCAGGTGTTCCGGTACATCCGGGAGGTAAAGGAAGATTCGCAGGCTGAGGCCGCTTTGGGGGCGGTTGAAGAACAGGCATTCGATAAAGGAGAACCGTGATGTTGAACATAGTATGGCCTGTACTGACGCTGATGGCATCTTTGATCATTACCATCGCCACGCCTGCTCCGGCAGGGGCGGCAGGGATACTGAACAGCAAGCATAATCTGTCCGTATCGGGCCCCGGTTCCATCAAGGCGCTCAACGAAGAGCGGGTCTGTATCTTCTGCCACACCCCCCATCACGCGAATCCCTCCACACCGCTCTGGAGCCGCCCGACAAGCACGGCCATCTACGATCTGTACCAGTCATCCACGCTGGTGGCAAAGCCGGGGCAACCGAGCGGTTCCGCACGTCTCTGCCTCAGCTGCCACGACGGCACCATTGCTCTGGGGACCTTTTACGGCTCTTCGGAAGCAATCGCGATGGCAGGAGGAATAACTACCATACCAGCCAACTACCCAACCAACCTGAAAACCGACCTGCGTGACGACCACCCCGTATCCCTTGCCTATACAAACGAATTGGCCCAGCAGAACGGGCAGCTCAACACCCCCGGCTCTCTTCCCCATGCAATACGGCTCGAAGAGGGCGGAATGCTGCAGTGCACAGCCTGCCACAACCCCCACAGCAACAACTACGGCAAATTCCTGGTTATGGATAACTCCGGCTCAGCCCTTTGCACCGCCTGTCACAACATAACCGGCTGGCGTACCTCCACCCATGCCGCCGCAGGCCAGGGCGCGGGCTGTACGCTCTGCCATGCCAGCCATAATGCCGGCAGAAATGCACGTCTGCTCAAATTCGCCATCGATGACGCCAATTGTTTGCAATGTCATTCGGCAACGGGGGGGAGCATAGACGTTGCGACCGCCATTACCAAGTTCTACAATCATCCCGTGGGGGCCACCAGCGGCATCCACGACCCCACGGAAAACCCGCTGACCGCCCTGAAGCATGTTGAATGTGAAGATTGCCACAACCCTCATCAGTCGAAGAGCGCTTCCGCGTCGGCGCCGGCTGCGCCTGGTCCGCTCCTGGGGGTAAGGGGAGTTTCGAGCGCCGGGGCGGTGCTCCCCTCGTACGCTGCAAATGAGTATGAGATCTGTTTTCGCTGCCATGCAGAGAACAGTTTTTACGGCACACAGACGATCGTCAGGCAGATACAAGAGCTTAATACGCGGCTGGTGTTTGACATCTCAAACCCGTCTTTCCACCCGGTAGTGGGCATCGGTAAGGGGGGCAACGTGCCGAGCCTGCGAACTCAGTACAGTGTCAGCAGCATGATTTACTGCTGCGACTGCCACGCCAACGACGATAGCAGCCAGGCTAAAGGACCGCACGGTTCAAACTTTAAACATATCTTGGTTGCCCGTTATGAAACGGAAATCTACCCGCTTGTCTACAGTGATGCCAATTATGCACTCTGCTATCGCTGCCATGATCAGAATATTCTGCTTGATCCCGGCAAATCTGCATTCTCGGGCCACCAGCAGCATCTTGTTACCCACAAAGTACCTTGCTCGGTCTGCCATGCCCCCCATGGAGTCCCGCAGGCCCGAGGAGCCACCACCGCGGCCAACTCTCATCTCATCAATTTCGACATCCGTTTTGTCACATCAGGAACATACGACTCCACGGCACGAAGCTGCACGGTAAGCTGCCATGCGACCAATCCGAAATACTATTGATTTGTCCCCTGTTGCGGCTGGGGCGCGCTGGAGAACAATCGCAGTGATAGGTACCTCAGTGCATGTCATGGTCCTGAACTGGATTCGGATCGTTTTGGCTATTTCCCCCGGCGCGGGCTATATGACCCTTCATTATGAAATGAATGCCCCATACCCCCCCAAATCTTTTCACATGCCAAGCCTTGCGCCCTAACAATTGGCTTCAGGCATGGCGGCATATTTGAAATCCAGATGTTCATTCATCATTATAATTATATGTCAAAACAGCAAGTTGTAAAATAGTGCGAATAATTAATCCGTTAAGTTGAATAAATATATACAGCATATTCCTCCCGTACAAATGATTTGGTCCTGGTATTGCTAAAAGAATATCGGCTCCCGTTTTATCGTCCGGCTTCGTACCCCCATACGGGCTGAACAGCATCAGCCGCATTGTTACCAAGATATGCGGTGGCATCATCTCGCAAAGGTAGTTACTGCCTGAGAGAATTTCTGTTGCAAAATCAACGGTACAGAAAGGAAAACCAATTACATGAAACGATTCGGAATAAAGACAGGCTTACTGACGGCAACAGCTGCCGCCAGTCTGGCCTTGACGGCCGGCACTTCGTTTGCCGCCCATCCGTCAGTCACGCTGTACACATTCGAAGAGATCGGCATGCAAATGGCTGGTGGAGCGAAAGTCCCGGTACAGGTGGACGCGAACGGGAAAGGCATGCCCTACAGCCCGAAGCAGACGTGCGGTACTGCAGGCTGCCACGTGAAGAACGGCGTCGATTACACCTATGACAAGATATCCGACCACGCTTTTCACTCGAACCAAGGCAGAAGTGAGTACGTCGACTCTTCCACCGGAAAATTTGATGCCACCAAGAACAAACCATGGACCCAGTCGACCGCCATGGTTGGCAAGTGGTGAAGCCCCTCTCTTCGCCAGGTGGCGAACCTCATGAATCAAACTCCAGGCAATACGAATATTTCATCATTGAATTATGTCAGTAATTTGAGCAATTTCGTATCCGGCAGCACCAATACTGTCACCCCCGGCACCACTCCGAACACCGGAAGCCAGTACACCATGGTCGATCTTTCGGCCTGGGACCTGGCTACGACATGCGGCAGTTGCCATCCGGGCGGCGGCTTTGTGGAGAAGGACCGAAACGGTAAACGCTTCAGCATGATGAACCCCGCAATTGACGGCTATACACCCTACACCATGACGGTCTTCGATCAGTACTCCGCCAATACGGGGTTGCCGAAGCATCAGGTCATGGCGTCCCCTTGGTCTTACCCGCTCTACATGAACGGTACGCCCGTTATTACCGGTTCCGGTTGGGGACAGGCCATGACCATGACCATGCCAGACGGAAGCCAGATGCAGGTTCAAAATGGCCAGGTGATGATGCCTAACGTCAAGGAAATGGACTGCCTGATGTGCCATTTCGACGGTTTCAACAACCTGATGTCGTCGGTGATGGCCTACAGCGGCGCCCATAACGCCACCCCCTCATTCGGTGCGGGCTTTATGAACATGTTTACCCAGGCCTACGACTTCACCACCGGCTTACTGACAAAGAATGCCGACAACACCGTGTCCCTCTCCCCGACGGCGTTGGCCAAGTTGGAAGCCAACCCTTCAAGCCAGAATTGCCGTAACTGCCACATGCCTTCGGGCCTTAAAGACCTTCCCGACATGATGCGCGACTTCCTCTCCAGCGCCCCGATGGCCTACACCGGCAGCTTCACGCAATCGTTTACCGGCCTTTCTATGCCGGCCTTCGACTTCAACGCCCCGTTTGGCAACACGTGGGATTGGGCACTGAGCCCATACGCGACATCCCCTACTCTGTACATGACCATGACCGGTATCAGCAGCACGACCCCCGGTTTCGTCACTACGATTCCGGCCGGATGGCCGTCCGCCATGGGGATGTCCGAATTCAACAAGGCCGCATTTGCCAATTTCTCCACGGCCATGCCCGGCATGAAGCAGTACTTCCTGGGCGGCGGCAACCCTGCCGGCAGCGGTCCGATTTATTTTCAGGCCAGCCTTCCCAATGGCATGCAGAACCAGAATGCTCTTAAGAAAGGCGTTGTGCCTTTCCCGCGTGCCGAATGGTTCAAACGAGGCGACCTATGGGCTCCCGGCTACGACGTACACCTTACCCTTGAATGTGCCGGCTGCCACATGAATACCAACACCACAAAAGTCGATGTATTTGCAGCGCCCCTGGATTCCAGCAATCCAAACACTATTTTTGACGGCAAGAGCCTCTGCGACCCGGGTAAGGGGTATGACAGCGCGGCAGGTGTAGAAGGCAATGCAGCCAAGAGAACTACCGTCAATAGCCAGAATACGGTCAAGAAATGCGAGAATTGCCACATTACCGGCAAAAACAGCGATGGTGTCGCCATCGATACCTTCGGCGCGACCAATCCGTTGACAGCTCATCAGAATGCAGGCCTGCTGGCCAATATCACCCAGGCGGTCAAGACGACAACCGGCAGCAACGAAGTGCCGTTTGTCGGCAACCATCTTGATGTCATGGATTGTACGGTCTGCCATATCGCTCGCGAGCAGATGGTCGTCCGCGAACTGGACTCCACCTCCGGCAACCGCTATCCCAATATGCTCGGATATGCTACGGAACGCGGCATGTTGGGTATGTTTTCCGACCCTGGCATGGGAATTCCGGCGAATACCAACCTGAAGAAGTGGGAACCTCTCTTCACGTGGCAGAAGAATGGCAACTACTACAAAACCTTCGACAATACCAGCACCAACACGAACTGGCGGCGGAAAATCTACGCCGTGAACATCATCACCGCTGCCATCTGGAACAACGTGGATCCCCTCGTTGACGCCAACGGCGACGGCGTTACCGGTTCCGCGCCGACGCACCACGCCGGCGATTATAGTGGCGTCCTGACCGCCAATTATGATCCCTGGATTGCCCGTGACCTGAAAGCCGGCATGAATTTCGGTCCTTCCGGTTTTGCTCCAATCCCGGTCGGATTCGGCAACGGTTCCTACCAGAGCGCCTATGACCAAACCGGCGCCTTCACCGGGGCATGGAAGTACGTCGGCGTGTACGGCGGCAACGTCCTGTTTTCGACCCCGGAAGAGATATCGGGCTACAAGGCGTATCGCAACGCCATCAAGGGCTCGGTTGACAACAAGGATTGGACAAAAACCCAGCTTACTTTCCTGGGTGGCCCTTACAAATTGACCCACGGCGTACGGCCGATACAGACCTATGTCCTCGGCACAAGTTGCGCCGACTGCCATTCTTCCGCACCCAAAACCTCCTTATTCGCAGGTGATTTCGATATGCTCGGCACAGCCGTCAAAGCTGTGGCGGGGCAGCAATTCATGCAATCCCCGGCTTCGCAACTCGAAGTTGTGGGCTTGCAGGATGATATCGAGACCGGCGCCGAGTTGTCGACCAAGGCCGGCGGCGCCCTTGAAGTCAAGTTCGACGAGCTTGGCACCTGGAGCGGAAGTACTTTCACCGCAGATGCCTCTGGAACCTACAAAAGGGTAAAACCTCTCGACAGGTCTGCAGCTCTTTATCCGATCGACGGCACCTTCACTGACGTCAAAGGGAACACCTATGCCAATCGGACGGCATGGGTAAGCAACTACCTCGCCAATGAAAACGCCATCAATGCGGCGAAGTTCGGAATCGGCGTAAAACCGTTCGCCAACTTCTCATCCAACTTCACCGATATCGACACGGCGGCCCCTGGCATACAGGTCGCCAAAGGTGTCGCCCAACCGCTGGCAGCCTATGCGGCAAAACCGGGTGACGCAGGCATCTCTACCTACACCTGGACCTCCAGCGACGGCACCGTCATCGCTCCCGGCAAAATCTCCAGCGTGACTTTTGCCACCATCGGGCTGAAGACCATCACCCTGAAGGTTACCGACGAAAGCGGGAATGTCGCATCGGCAACACGGCAGGTCGAGGCCGTTGTTCCGGTTGCCGACGTCATAGCCTGGGCGGACAACCCCGGCAATCTCGGCGGTACGCTTACCGTCACGTCTTTGCCAACCCCCAACGACAAGGTCAAGGTCATCTGGGGCGACGGCAAATACGATTATATCACCACCATCGATGCTCTATCCGTTTCCAAGGCCCACACCTATAGTGTGGCCGGAAACAAGACGGTCGAGATTTACGTCTACAAAAACGGTATCCAAAAGGGATACTTCAAGAAGACCATCACCGTTGACGGCACGAACTAAACCAGCCTGAAACAATGGCATATAATGCAATCGCCCGGAGGGCCCTCTCTCCGGGCATTGTTTTAGCCATACCGCATTGCGTATTTGCTGCCAATGTATTAGACAAGTTGTATGTATTATTAAGTAAATAATTGCAAGTCATGCATAGCTAGTAGTATGGCTCTTTACAAAAAAATTAATATACTCTGTTTAAAATATTTTATGTGGCAGTGAGGCAAATATGGACTCGCACAAATCAATAGCTCATCTTCTAAAAATACTTGGGAATCCCATACGCCTTAAAATTTTATCGAGTATGGCAAATGAATCAAAAACAGTTAAAAACATATCGGAACATCTTGGACTGAAACAGACTACAGTATCCAAACATGTTGCCTTATTGAAAATAAATGGAATTATCGAAGGTAAACGTAATAGTTCTATAATGCACTATGCTATTGTTGATTTGCAGGCTAAAAAACTTATAAATTCATTGGTTTGTCATGCTATACAAACCAATAATGTTCTCTCAAGTACTGAAGCTGATTAGTATATAAGCTACGTTGTTGTTTTGTGGCATAAAACAAATGACTATGGAGGAATGTATCAATGAAACACTCAGCCATGCTTCTAAAATCAATGATTTCATTGTGGATGTTGCCGTTATTGATTTCAGCATGTTCGGTTACATCATCGAATGTAACCCCGCCATTATCAACTACCGAAATCTCCGCAACCGATCTCAAAAAAACAGCAGCAAGAGTGAATGACAAAGATATTACCGTCGCCGAACTCAAGCGGGCTCAAATAATTTTAATGGCGGACCGACCCGGTTTACAAATTCCACCATCTCTGCAAAAGGAATTTGAAATGCAGGCTCTCAATCAATTGATCAGTTCGGAACTGCTTTTCCAGGCTGGCCAGAAGCTTGATATAAAAGATCTCGACAAACAGGCTGATGCAAAGCTGGCTAAAATCAAAAATGGCTTTTCCGATGCCAAGGATTATGACAGGGCGCTCCAAAATATCGGAATGAATGAGAAGATGCTCTATGACGACACTCGCCGAGAACTGGTCATCAGCAATTTTGTCAAAACGAACATCTCTTCCAAAATTACGGTCAGCGACGAAGAGATCAAAAAGTTTTATGACCAGAATCCTGACAAGTTCCGTCAGGATGAACAGATTAGGGCTAGCCATATATTGATAGGTGTTGACAGCAAAGCAGGGATTGAAGCGAGGAAGGCGGCTCGTGAAAAGGCCGAGAAACTTCACAATGAACTGTTAAACGGTGCTGATTTTGCCACACTGGCCAAGGCAAATTCAACCTGTCCCAGCGCTAAGCAAGGAGGCGATCTGGGCTTTTTCGGTAGAGGCAAGATGGACCCTCAATTCGAACGGGCCGCTTTTGCTCTTGAACGGGGAGGTCTGAGCAACGTAGTGGAGACACGATTTGGCTATCATATAATCAAGTTGCTGAACCTGAAGAAAGCAGAGACTGTCTCCCTGTCTGAAGCCAGGGATAAGATCGAAGATTATCTCAGAACTCAAAAAACGAATGCGGCTATTGGAGATTTTGTTGGCGGGGCACGTAGAAGCGCCAAAATTGACGTGCTGCTGCCATAATGGCAGTCACTATTATGTCAGAGTATAACGGCCAAAATTTTATTTCAACAGCTGGGGGAAAATGTCAAACAGTACATTCAGAGTACTGTGCGCGCAACCAAGTCGGAGCATATAAATTGACGGCATGGTTTGATAGAGGACTTCCAATGTTTGACAATATTTAAAAAACGGTTTAATAACATATTTGGATAATATGATTTAAGTATAATTAAGCGGTACGTGGCAACGCATTCTGGTATATAAGGGCGCATCCTGATTACGCTGTTTTGGCGAGGATACATGAAAATCAAAACCAAGCTTTTTTTGAATGTTGCGATTGTTGCCGGTATTTCAATTGTGATATCGGTAGCCTGCTACGTCAGTATGACCTTTATAAAGGGGAAGCTGGCTTATCTTACGGAAAAAAGCACACCTTACCAACTCAGGACAGTGGAATATGAACGATCTATCCAGGCAGCTACCGCCGACCTGGTAAAAGTAAGTACATCAAGGGGCAAAAAAGAACTTGATGATGCCAGGACGGAAGCAACGAAATCACTTGAAACCGTAAAAAACTCTCAAACGACAATTGAGTCGATGTCCGGTGAGAAGTTTGGAACGTATTCGGAGTTGGAAGGTATTTTCAATCGGCTTGTCGAAACGGTAACGGCTAGCATCACATCCCAGGAAGACGCCAACAACGCAGCAAAGACAACGACACAGCACCTGAATGAAACCATCGCCAAACTCAAGGAACTTGACGGCCTGGTAAAGTCGTTGCAAGTTTCGCGTTCAGCCACGTACGTGACATTCGTCGAAGGCAGAAACTCCTTGGCCGACAAGCTCACCAGCCTCGAAATGGCCAAGACACAGCTTAAAGATACCATGGTTCTCTGCTTTCAATCTCAACGAGGTAACGCTAAGGGCTACAAAGGAGAAGTGAAAGGACATATCGACCGTCTGCTACAAAATGGCAATGTGCGCGGAAATCCAAAACTTAAGGCCGCACTGGCAAACCTGTCCACAAAGTTGGACGAATATTTTGTATTGCGATTGGCGGGAAATAATAAAGCTGACGTGTTAATTGACGGCATTTTGGACAAAATGGATGGAATAATCGGTTCCCTTGATAATGAAATAGACAATATCAGCGAAAAAGTAGGAGATATAACAGGCAAAAACGGAAATTCGTTTGTGCAATCTAACATTACGGTGAGTGCACTTGCCAGTAATTCCGAGTTGCTGGCATATGGGGCATCGGTCGATGGACTTGTTACAAGGCTGTTTACTGCTGCCACGGGAAAAGAAATAGATTCGACTTTAACGACCATAACAGCGCAGTACGCCAAAATCCATAAGGCGGAGGCAGAGCTTCAAAAACATTTAAAGAAGCTTAACGCTGCGAAAGAACTTGCGGTTCTGAATAGAACGACGTCTGCGTTGGATGGCGTCTACGCGAGCCTCACCACCAAAGACGGTATCGTCCCGAAGTTGAAAAACAGGCTGGCAATGCAGGAAGTAGCGTCCCGGGAATCGGCGAAACTCCGAAATATTGTCATGCAGCAAGCTCTGAAAAGTAGACAAACATCGAGCGTGGCGCAGGGAGAACAGGAGAAATCGATCGCCGCCGTCAACTCCATGATCCGCAAGAGCCTCGGGTTGATTCTTACCATAGGTGTGCTTGCGGTCTTTTCCGGCATCGTTTTCGGAATATGGATGTACCGGGCAATCGCCCATCCTCTTTCCAGGCTTATTGCCACTACCCGCGAGATCGCTTCCGGTAATCTGAACTGTACCATATTGGCGGAAAACGATGACGAGATCGGTCAGGTCCAGAAAGAAATGGCCACCATGGCCGGCAGTCTCCAGAATATTGCCAAAAAGATCGGGGTGGCGACAGATGCCCTGGCGGGTAGCTCTGAGGAGCTTTCATCCACGGCGCGTACACTTGAGAATAGCACAGGGGAACAAACCGAGCGTATCGAACAGTCTGCTGTTGCCATGACCCAGATGTCCCAGACCATCAACGATGTGTCCAACAATGCGAATGAAACGGCAGGCACTGCTGCATCGATGCGAGAAGCCGCCAACCGTGGCCGAGACAGGATGCATACTGCGGTCAGTCATCTCCAACGGTTTGCCGAGACAACCAAATCCTCGGCAAAAGAGGTGGAGACACTCGGAACCCGGTCGGAGAAGATTACCGGCATTGTCGCGCTTATCAATGACATTGCGGACCAGACCAATCTGCTGGCGCTGAACGCTGCAATTGAGGCCGCCAGGGCCGGGGATCAAGGCCGCGGTTTTGCCGTCGTTGCCGACGAAGTGCGTAAACTTGCAGCCAGGACCTCTGAAGCGACGGACGAGATTGTGGAAAACGTATCATCCATGAACACCGGCGTCGACACGGCTGTCAAACTCATTCGGGAAGAGAGCTCTTCAGTGGACCAGGTTGTAAGTATCGTCAATGAATCGGTACAGTCCATAGACGAGATCGTTGAAAATATGGATAAGATTACCGGTATGGTCGGCAGGATTGCCGTTGCTGCCCAACAGCAGTCCGCAACATCAGATGATATTTCAAGGGTGATGAATACCATATCCGATGCCGCCAGACAGATTAAAAGTACTTTTGTTGACGTCAAGCAGTCATCTGAAAATCTCGCCGCCACAGCCTCTGATCTAAATGACACCGCCAGATGGTTTCGGCTGTAATGGCACTCTGCCACGTTACTGACTACCCGACATTACGCCATGGCGTAGCAGTGCTCATTATGCCTGCGACGGGCGCAGTTGTTCCTTGAATCGATCATAATGCAGAATTGCCCCCGGCAATCATCCCTCCCTTGGCCCTGATGATATAGCGGCCCCGGTTTTCTTGGACAGAGTAAGAAGTGAATTTCTTGTTCAAGGAAACAGCCAATGAAAAAGATGTAGTCAGTCCCGGTGCACCGGAAGCCAAACGTTGGAGCGCCAATTGCAAGTAGGAAGTCGTTCTTCGCCTCATACGTGGAAAGTTGGCCCTTTTTAGCGGTAGCTTACCCAATGTTATTGAAATTGCAGTGAAATTTTCTGATCCCGTCTCACGCTCCATTTAACGTCAAGGAATCCTTCGGGATTCCTTTCTTTTTACCCCGGCTGCGGCGGTTCTGCCCTCTCCTTTAAAGACATACCTCGGAATGTCGGATCTGCAAATCTAAAGTATGAATGCCGATTGTTGCCGCTCCTGTAGGCGTCATTCCTCGGCTTGAGCCATATCCTGCACCACAAACCTGCCGCAGATGAAACAGAAGAGGCCGGCCAGGCCCATAACGCCCGGGGTGATCAGGAGGGCGCTGCGCAACCCCCATTGGTCGGACAGCCAGCCGAGGACGGAGGGCGAAACCGCGTCGCCCAAGGCGTGGATGAAGAAGATATTGACCGCAAAGGCCATGGCGCGGATAGCCGGGTTGGTGACGTTGATGATGACGGTATTGAGCGGTCCGGTATTGAAAAAGAGAAAAAACTCGGCGATGAAGATCGCGGCCATGCAGCCGGTCAGGCCGGGAGCGAGGATGGCCCAGGCGGCGAACGGGGTGCCGATCAGGAAGCCCCAGCCGGAGATGAGCAGATAGCCCTTGCCGCTTCTTTTTTGCCAGAAATCGCCGAGCCAGCCGCCGGCCATGGTGCCCAGTATTCCGGCCAGCACCGTGGTCGCGCCGAACAGGGTATTTCCCCTTGCCACGTCGAGGGAATGGGTGCGGTACAGGAACGAGGGGATCCACTGGGCGAGTCCGCCGATGGCGAAGGTCATGGCAGCCATGGCAAGGGTGTTGCAGACGAACGAGCGGTTTTTGAACAGGGCGGCGTAGCCTCCGGAGACTTTTCCGTGCGCGGCCCGCAGGGATGCGTCGTCGCCGCCGCGGGACGGGGGGCGCAACCGTGCGATGGGAATGGCCAACAGCAGGCCCGGTATACCAACCAGCAAAAATGCGGTGTGCCAGCCGTACCGCTGCCCCAGCACCCCGCCGAGGAGATAGCCCAGCGCGCTGCCGACCGGAATGGCGACATAGAACCAAGCCAGGACCCGTCCGCGGCGTTCCCTGGAGAAGAAGTCGGCGATGAGGCCGGGTGATACCGTGCCGAAACTCGCCTCACCGATCCCGACGGTGGCGCGGGCACCCAGCAGGGTCCGGTAGCCGGGGGCAAGACCGGCCAGAACCGTGGCCATGCTCCAGACAACCAAGCCTCCGGCGGCAAGTTTGGTCCGGCTCCAATGGTCGCCGAGCCAGCCGAAGAGCGGGGCGAAGAGCAGGTAGCTGAGCATGAAGGCGCTCCCGAGAAACCCCAGCGCCGTATCGGAGAGACGCAGATCGATCTTGATCAGGGGAAAGACCGCGAAGAGCACCTGCCGGTCGATGTAGTTGAGCAGGTTCACCGCCAAAAGGAGCCCCAGGGCGTAGCGGCGGTAGGTGAGCGAGATCGGCTGGGCGTCCATACGGTGTATCCTCTGAGAGAACTGGCAACCGGGTGATTGTAAACGCAAAATCAAAAACGTCAACCACTGAGATTCGCGGAGGAAACCCAAAACCAACGTCGTCGAGATCCGGGCGCAAACCTGAATCCATTCGTCAGGAGTTCTTCGCCTCCATTGCATTAACCGGTTTTGTGCGGGATACTTATTTTGGATACTTTCCCACTCCCGAGAGGTGGCACGTAATGGACAAGAAGATATACGTGAGCATCATGGCCGCCTTTGCCACGGCTGCAGCAATCTGGCTGTTCGCCCAGCTGGCGGCCCCAATCGCCAAACCGCTGACGTGGGCGCTCATCGTCGGCATTGCGACCCTTCCGCACCACGAGCGGCTGGTCAGGAGGTGTCCCGGCCACCCCGGACGCTCTGCCGGCTTGATGGTTTTGGCAATAACCGTCTGCTTTATCCTGCCGGTTGCGGGCCTGATCGTCTTGGTCGTGCAAAACGCCGCCGACTGGTACACGGAAGGCGAGCGGCTCGTCCTGGCATTTTCGACGACCGGGGCGGGCGCACTCAGCCATTTTCCGTTCGCAAGCGAGATCAGGGCCGTGGGAGAGCGGTTCGGCATCGATCTCTCCGGTCTCGCCGCAAAACTGGCTGCCGGCGCTTCGGGGTATCTCCTTGATGTGGCGACCAACACCGCAAAAAACCTTGGGGAGCTCCTCTTTACCCTGGCGGTGGCGCTGTTCATGCTCTTCTTCATCTACCGCGACGGCGACAGGATCGTGTCGGTTGCCATCGCCCGTTTGGCCGCGAATCAGGACAACATGCGCCGCTATTGTTCCGAAATTCGCGCCACCGTTACCGCCGTGACCGTCGGAACGATCTTTACCTGCCTGGTGCAGGGCGTAACCGCCGGCCTCGGGTATGTTGTCGCCGGGATTCCGGCCCCGGTTCTGTGCGGTGCTCTGACGGCCCTGGCAGCGCTTGTGCCGGTTGTCGGCACCGGTATTGTCTGGGTGCCGCTCGTTGCCCTTGCCGCCATCAACGGCGCCTATCTCAAGGCGGGCCTCCTGGCGCTCTGGTGCGTGTTTTTCGTGGGCCTTGCCGATAATGCGATACGCCCCCTCGCCATTGGGGCAAAGAGCACCGTTCCCATACCTATCCCGGCGGTTGTGCTCGGAGCGATCTGCGGGGTGTTTGCCCTGGGGATTCTCGGCCTTATCGTGGGTCCTGTCCTCTTTGCGATCCTCATCACCGTTTGGCGGGATGTCATGGGTGTCGGATCGTTGCAGAGCCAGGCTTGAATTCAATCATCTCGTTCCGAAGACCGCAACGTATGCCTGACTTCTCATCACGATACGCACATGACCATGCAGAACCCCATCTCGGTGCGGCCCAGACCGTCCTTGCCTTCCTGCTGCTCTGGCTCGGCCTCGCGCTGCCTCTGCATGCCGCCGAACCGGTGGAGATCGTTGTTGCCGGCGTCGAGGGCGCAGCGCTGAAAAACGTGCAGGAAACGCTCGTTCTCCCGGCCGGATTGGTACGCGGAGGAACGGTGGACCGCCTCTGGCTCGACCGTTTTGCCCGGCAGGCGGGCGATAAGGTCAGGACCGCCCTGGAACCGTTCGGCTATTACCATGCGCTGGCCGCGGTTACGGTCGAACCGGACGGAGAGCGTTACCGTCTGCTGGTCAAGGTGGCGCCGGGCGAGCCGGTACGCCTGACCGATGTCGCCGTGGCGGTGATCGGGCCGGGCAAGGGGGAAAAACGCTTGGCGAGGCTGGTTGCGGCGTTCCCCCTGCACAAGGGAGATGTGCTGCTGCACCAGAAGTACGAGGAGGCCAAGACGGCGCTCACCGCACGGGCCCGGGATCTGGGCTACCTGGATGCCGATTTTTTCCGGCACGAGATCCGCGTCGCCCCGTCCGCCACAAGCGCCACTATCGAACTGGTTCTGGATACGGGCGAGAAATACTATTTCGGCGCGACGCGCATCCAGGGTGCGCCCGACTACCCGGACCGTTTTCTGCGCCGCCATCTGACCTATGCCCCCGGCGAGGTCTTTTCCTACCCCCGCCTCGGCGAAACCCAACGTAACTTCACCAACTCGGAGCGTTTCAAAGAGGTCGTCATCACGCCGGAAAAACAGGATGCCGAGGCGCACAGGGTGCCGGTAGCCATACAGCTGACACCCGGGCCGCGCATAAACGTGCGGCCGGGCATAGGCTACGGCACGGACACGGGGGCGCGATTCACCGTCCGTTACCGCGACCTGAACATGTTTCACCAGGGGCACGAGCTGTATTCGCAACTGTATGTTGCCGAGCGGCTTCAGGGGCTGGTGACCGGCTATGTCCTGCCCAGCCCGAAGGATGTCAGAAGCTCCACGACGTTGCAGCTGAACCTGCAGCAGGAGGACAACACGAGCTATTTCAGCCGCATAGTGGCGCTGGAGGCGGACCGCAACCGGAGTTTCGGCCCAGGCAGGCTGGGCACCGCCTACATAAAGGCCCAGTACGAAGACTATACCGTCGGCGCCCAGAAATCCTCCGCGCGACTCCTGCTGCCCGGTCTGCGTTTTTCCGATGATCGATACGACAATCCCGTACGTCCCCGCCGCGGTTTTCGCTACACCCTTGATCTGCACGGCACCCATCAACTGCTCGGCTCGGATACGAAACTGGTCCAGATCCTGGCCGCGGGGAGTTATCTTCTGCCGCTCCCCTGGCGTCTTTCGCTGCATATGCGGGCCAATGCCGGGGTAACCTTGCTGAACGATCCCTTGACCGATATTCCACCTTCGCTGCGCTTCTTTACCGGCGGCGACCAGAGCGTGCGCGGCTATTCCTACAAATCCCTCGGCCCGCGCGACGCCACGGGCAAGGTCGTGGGGGGCAAACAGCTCCTGACCTCAAGCATGGAGCTGGAACGGGCGCTCTTCAAGGATTGGGGCGTTTCCCTGTTTTACGACGCCGGCAACGCCTTTAATAACTTCTCCGCCATCAAGCTGTTCCAAGGAGCGGGCGTCGGTCTCCACTACTACACTTCGGTCGGGGCCTTGAACCTTTCCGTGGCCCAGCCGCTGGGGGTGGACAAGCTGGCGCTCCATTTCCACTTCACCGTGGGGTTCGAACTATGAAACGGCCGCCCCCAAAGAGTCTCGTGGCGGCGGTGGCGATTGCCCTGGCTGGGGCCGCGCTTGCGGCCCTTGTCTGGATCGTTTCCACAACCCAGGGCGCCCGCTGGCTCTTAGGGGCGATCGACTCCCTGAGCGGGGGCAGCTTCTCCGTTCAAAAGGTCGAGGGAAGGGTTGCCGACCATCTGCTCCTCACGGGGGTGCGGATCGCTCTGCCACAGCAAAAACTGGAATTTGGCAGCCTGGAACTAGGCTGGAAACCGCTCCTGCTCCTGTCGGGCACCGTCGCTATTCAGGAGTTGGCCGCCAGCGGGGTGCGGATTCAGGACAATGCCCCTCCCGCCGGCAAACCGCCGATTCTGGCCTGGCCAAGGGCGCCCCAGATGGCGCAGCAGCTTGATATGATCATCACACGATTGCAGGTGACCGATCTCAGCTATCGCCGTCGCCAGGAACAACCCGTACGGGTAACGTCGATCGCCGCTTCCGTCACCTGGCGCGACAGCCTCCTGGCCATCAGCGATCTCACGGCGGTGGCACCTTCCGGGCGGATAAGCGGCGCTGCCTCGGCAGGTTTCAGGCAACCGTCTCTCACGGCAGACCTGGTCATTGCCCCGGCACACCCCGTGGCGGAGATGGACCGGTTCCGGTTGAAGGTGGGGCGCGGCAACGGCAGAGGGCCTGAGCCGTTTACCGGGACGGTCGCCATCACCGGCACGGCGGGCGCCCGGAAATTGCTGGAACTAACCGGCGATGTGGGGATGGCGCCCAATGCCTTCAATCTGCGCCGTCTTCGCCTGACCAAGCCGGGGCAAAAGGGGGTGCTCACCGCCGATGGGTCGCTGACGTTCACTGCCCGGGAATCGGCCCTGTCGTTGCAGGTCATGGCGGCCGGCCTCGATCTCTCCCCACAGCTGAACGTGCCGACAAACCTCTCCGGCACCCTGAGGTTCGCGGGGACCCTGGACAGGTATCGGGGCGATGTTACCCTGACCAACAAGGGGCAAGGCTGGCGGGCGGCCTCTGTTTCAGCGTCCTATCGCGGCACGCGTGACGGCATAAAGCTGGCTCCGCTGAACGGCAGGTTTCTCGATGGTTCCCTGGCGGGCAACCTGGATATGAACTGGCGCGACGGCTTTGCCATGCAGGGGGTGATCAGCGGCAGAAATCTCAACCCTGCCAGGATTGCCCCCGACTGGAAGGGGAGGGCGAATTTCAACGCCACCGGGACGCTGGCTTGGCCCTGGAAGGCGCCCCTCTCGGGGAGCGTCAGCGGCGTCCTCCTGGAAAGCCGCCTGCACGGGCAGGGCCTGGCCGGCGGGGTACAGGCTGATTTTGCCGAGAACAATCTTAACCTCTCCCGGCTGGCGCTGCAGGGCAAAGGGTTTGACCTGCACGCCTCGGGGGAACTGAACCGGCGCTTGGCCGTAGCCGCACGGATCACCGACCTTTCCCTGCTGGTTCCGGGCGCTGCCGGAACGCTCCGGGCCGATGGGTGGGTGCGCTGGCGCGAGAGGCATCTCAGCGGCGCCGTCGCCGGTACGGGGAGTAAACTTGCCTGGCATGGAGCGCGGGCAGCAGCCGCCAATCTGAGTGCCCGGCTTGAAGAAGGCGCGGGGTCTCCCCTGCATGTCGCCGCATCTCTGCGGGATGCGGTCTATGACGGCTATGCGCTGGGTGACGTGACCTTGGCGGCGGACGGGACGTTGCCCCATCACGCGGTGAGCGCGACACTGCACTCGGCCGGCAGCGAGGCGCGGCTTAATCTGGCGGCAGGGTACGGCGCCGGCACCTGGAAGGGCGAGATCACCCGCTTCGCGGGCAGGGACCGCTCCGGCCCGTGGAACCTGACGGCTCCTACCGCATTTGCCGTCAGCGCAGATAAATTCGCCCTGTCTCCCTTGTCCCTCACGGCGGGGACAGCGGAGCGTCTCGAAGTCGCCGCCGATCTGGCCTTTCATCCCCTAAACGGTCACGTCCGGGCCAAATGGGCCGGCCTGAACCTGGTCCGGGTCAATCCCTATCTGAAGGATATGCAGTTCACGGGAAACAGCAGCGGCACGGTCCGGTTAGGCTTCCTGCCCGGGAAACGGCTCACCCTGGCAGGGAGCGCCTCCGGCAACGGGACCTTCGCCGGGCGCGGAACAAGCGCGACCATCCTGCGAAGCCAGGTTACCTTTGACGGCAGCGAACAGGGCATGCGCGGTAGCATGGATCTCACTACGGCAAGCGGTGGCAGGTTGCAAGGGACATTCATGTCATCCGCCCCGCTCCGTCTGGCCATGCCCGAGAAAGGGGACCTGACGGCGGAATTGAGCGGGATCGACCTGGCGCTGCTCAAACCATGGCTCCCCCGCGACACCGGACTTGAAGGGCGCATCACCGGACGGGCAAAGGGGAGCCTGATGCCGGGACAACGCTTTGAGCTGACCGGCACTGCCGCGCTTTCCGGGGGGGCGTTACATCAGACACGGCCCGACGGGGAGCTGAACCTCATATGCAAATCCGCAGAGGCTTCATGGCACTGGCGAGGGGCAACACTTGGCGGCACCCTTTTCCTCACCATGGCTGACCACGGCCAGGCGCGGGCAGACTTCCACCTGCCGGTTCCGGCGCGTTTCCCGGTGGCCGTCGATCCTAAAGGGCCTCTCCGGGCATCGCTCACCGGGCAATTCCAGGAAAAAGGCATTATCACCGCCCTGTTTCCGGGGCTGGTCCAGGAAAGTTCCGGTGAGCTTGCCGCCGAACTTGCCATTAACGGAACCTGGGCAATTCCCCAAATCGGAGGCATGTTGAAGTTGGCCAAGGCCGGTGCGTATCTGCCCACCGCCGGCGTTCGCCTCAAGGACGTCCAGTTCGCGGCGCGCCTGGAAAAGAATCTCATCCGGATCGACTCCTTCCGGGCTGTCTCCGGACCCGGCCACGTGGAGGGGACGGTGCTTCTCACCCTGGCCGGGTGGCGGGTTGTCGGCTATCAGGGCACCATAACGGGCGAAAATTTTCAAACGGTCTATTTTCCCGAACTCCAGCTCCTGAGCACGCCGAAACTCACCTTTACCGGAACCCCGCAAAAAATCACCCTGCGTGGCGAACTGCGCCTGCCTGAACTGCGTATCGTCGGGGCGCCGTCCCGTACGGCCATTGCGCCGAGCAGCGATGTCATCGTGGAGGGAAGGGGCGTGCCGGTCGCCAAGGCCTCACCCCTGGTTTTGGACGTCCAGGTCCGGGTGCTGCTTGGGGATAAGGTCTTCGTCAAGGTCGCGGGCATCGACGCCCAGTTGGGCGGAGCCCTGGACCTGTCATTGACCCGCCTCGACAGCATTACCAGCAGAGGCGAGATCAAGGTGGTCAAAGGGCGGTACCGGACCTACGGCGTGAACCTGGAAATCGTCCGCGGGCGTCTGTTCTTTGCCGGCGGCCCGATTAATCGCCCCTCCCTTGATTTTCTGGCCCTGCGCACCATTGGGGACGTGCGGGTCGGCGTAACGGTTGCCGGCACCCTCCAGAAACCGGTCACCAA
This sequence comes from Oryzomonas sagensis, assembly GCF_008802355.1. Classification (NCBI taxonomy): domain Bacteria; kingdom Pseudomonadati; phylum Thermodesulfobacteriota; class Desulfuromonadia; order Geobacterales; family Geobacteraceae; genus Oryzomonas; species Oryzomonas sagensis. The sequence goes on from NZ_VZRA01000004.1 coordinate 181,095, forward strand.
GCTCTACTCCGAGCCCGCCATGCCGGATGTGGATGTCCTGGCGTATATCGTCCTCGGCCACCCGCTCGGCAGCAGCAGCCAACAGGCCGGTCTCGTGGCCCAGGCTGCCGGCGCCCTGCTCACGTCCGGCCAGGCGGGGACCCTCCAGGAGCAGATAAAGAATCACCTCGGTTTGAGCACCCTGGAGATCCAGGGGGGTGTCGGGGGAACCGCCAGTCCCATGGGGTACAAACCGCTCCAGGTGACCCCTCCCGGAGCCATACCGGCGACGCAGCAGCCCGGCGTCACCGAGACGATGCTCACCGTGGGCAAGTATCTGACCCCGCAACTCTACATCAGTTACGGTAAGTCGCTGTTTACCGGGAGCAACCTGTTCCTGCTCCGGTACGATATTCTCAAACAGTGGCAGATTGAAACCCAGACCGGCACTGAGAGCGGCGCCGACCTCTTCTACAAACTGGAGTTCAAATAAGAACTTGTTCGTAAATAACCATGTTCAGGTCTCGCGCCCGGATTTGGGGCGATTTTTTCTGGCCTGATTGAGTAAAACCGCAGGCCCAGCAGGGCTCCGTCGAGGGGCTTACGATTGAAGGACAGGGAAGGGCGACCCGGGACCTGATTATTACCAGATACGACCGCGACACGGACATCTTCCTCGGCGGCATCGGTTACCGGTTTTGATGTGGGCCGTTACGGCGCATAAACTTTGGCCGGGGGTGATTCGCCTCCTTAAGCCCCCGGCCTTTTTTGATTTAGCCATATGGCGGAAAGCGTTATTCCCGGCATCATACGTTCGGAAATAGTAATGGAATCGCAATGAACAGAAATGCAGTCCAACGCCGATGTTAACGTGTACGATCAGGTGCTGATTGAAACATACACAGAGGGGATATGCCTACTCGTGAGGCTGCCCCCATCAACTTCATCATTGGGGGGATGCAACGCATGACTACAACCGGTTCCGAATATCGTCTTGACGGCATTTATAAACAGCGCCAGGAAGGCTTTTACCTGCAGCGTGTCAAACTTCCGGCCGGGGTCGTCTCCTCCAGTCAGGCCCGGACCGTCGCCGCCGTTTCCTCACGCTTCGGCCAGGGCACCATCCACCTTACCACCCGCGGCAGCATGGAGATTCACTGGCTGAAGGAAAGCGATCTGCCCATTATCAAGCGTGACCTGGCCAAAGTCGGCCTGACCGCGCGCGGTGCCTGCGGTGGTGCCGTTCGCGGCATTACCAGCGGCAGCCAGGCTGCCCAGGAGTTTCCGGCACTGGAATCCATTGCCCGACGTCTCCATCGACAATTTACCGGTAACCCCCGCTTCGAACGTTTACCCAAGAAGTTCAAGATCGGCATCGAAGCAAGTGTGGCCAGCGGCCGGCACCTGATCCAGGACGTCGGCTTGGTGCTGACGGGGGGCGAAGATGGCCGCAACCTCTACGACGTATGGATCGCCGGCGGCCTGGGGCGCGAACCGCGCCCCGGCTTCCTGTTTAAGCAGCGGCTCCCCGAAGAACGCATCATTCCGGTTATAGAGGCAATCGTCAAGGTCTACGCCACCCATGCGCCGCCCCCCAAGCGCCTCAAGTTCCTGGCCAGGGAGTTCGGCGAAGCGAAATTGTGCCGACTGATTGAGGAAGAAATCGTGTACCGAGAGGAAATTCCCCGTACCAGCGGGCTGCCGGAACAGTTGGTGCCGTCCTCCGACGGGCGCCAGCGCCTGGAGCTGCAATTGTTCGCCGGCAAGCTGACCGCTGGGCAACTCGAGCAGATCGCCGATACCGCCGACAGGTACGCCGATGGTGTGCTGATGATTACCGCCAACCAGGATATCGCTCTGCTCTTGTCACGCGGGGTCGAAGCTGCCCCAATTCTGGATGCATTGCAGCAATCGACCGGCTTGGACTTTGCTGCAACTGCACCAGCCATGCGAGTCTGCCCCGGCAGCCACGAGTGCCGTATGGGCCTGGCGTCAACCCGTGACGTGGCCACTGAACTGCTGGGACTCATCGGAGAACAGGGCCGAACCCAAAGTTGGGCCATTTCCGGTTGCCCCAACTCCTGCAGCCAGCCGCAGTTGGCCGATGTCGGTATTGTCTGCTCTGCACTGCGCAAGGACGAGGATGGCAAGCGCACGCCGCGCTTCGACATCTATCGGCGTACCGATGCCGGGCTCGGCACGCTCTCGGCAAATGATCTCACTGCGGATGAACTGTTCAGCAAGGTGAAAGATATCGGCTGATGGATGCCGGAATGGTTAAAATTACACAACGAACTTGATCAACCGGCTGCCAATTGCCGTAGGTTCGTGATGTCCCGTAACGGCGGGGCGCCAAACAACCGGTTGTATTCACGGCTGAACTGGGATGGGCTCTCGTAGCCTACCTGAAACGCTGCGGTCGCGGCATCCAGATGTTCTGCCAGCATTAAACGCCTGGCTTCCTGTAAGCGTAACTGTTTCTGATACTGTAAAGGGCTTAAGGCGGTCATCGACCTGAAGTGGTGATGGAACGTCGAAATGCTCATGCGGACTTGAGCCGCGAGATCATTGATACTCAGCGGCTGTGTGAAATTAGCCTTCAACCAATCGATTGCCCGCGCTATCTGATGGCTCTGGCTCCCCGCCGATGCTATCTGGCGCAGGCGCTCGCCTTGATCGCCCACAAGCAAGCGGTAGATGATTTCCCGCTGGATGATCGGCGCAAGGATCGGTATATCCTGCTGTTCAGAAAGCAAGTCGATCAACCGTTGAAAGGCGGTGAGCAGCGGCAGCGTCACCTCGCCGGTCGCCATGCCGCGGCTTGATTGCTGCGCACGGGGCGCGGGAAGATTGCTGTCCACCATCAGCTGTGAGATTTCACGCTGATCGAGTTTCAGTCTGAGCCCCAGGTATGGCTTCTCCGGGCTCGCTTCGATAATCTGCACGACCGTGGGGAGATGTACGGACGTGATCAAATAATGATGCGCGTCATACACATACGCGTCGTCGCCGAGCAGCACGCGCTTTGCCCCTTGCGTGACCAGGCAAATGCTCGGTTCGTACATGCCGGTGACCGGCTCGGTCGGCTCAATCCTCCGGAAAAGCGACAGGCCCGGGACTGCGGTTGTGTGCTGTTCGCCTTTTTCGGTCCATCGGGCAATACTTGTTCCCAGGGCCGCAAGGGCAACTCCCGTGCTGTTATCCTCAATCTCCTGCATAACTGCCTCGTTTCGAATGAATTTATCCTTGCTTAATAGTACCTGCCCCCACATTGCGTTACAATCATTATCCCGTGTTTCGTACCATTAGGCAATAATTGAACAGGATTGGTCTATCTGTCGTTGCTGCTCCTGGAGTACGGTAGAATCATCAAGAGGGGGAGTCTTGGCTAGGTGAAAGGAGAACGCAATGCAAAAACGCAGATTAGGGAATAGCGGCCTGGAAGTCTCGGCCCTCGGGCTGGGGTGCATGAGCATGAGTTTCGGCTACGGTCCGGCCGGAGATAAGCAGGATATGATCGCGCTGATTCGCTCGGCCGTGGAACAGGGAGTCACGTTCTTCGACACTGCCGAAATCTATGGTCCGTTCACGAACGAGGAACTCGTGGGCGAAGCCCTCGCACCGTGCCGCGATCAGGTCGTCATCGCCACCAAGTTCGGCTTTGATTGTGGCAGCGGCAAGCCGGGCGACCTGAACAGCCGGCCGGAGCACATCAAACAGGTCGTCGAGGCATCACTTAAACGGCTCAAGACGGACACGATTGACTTGCTCTATCAGCATCGCGTCGACCCGAACGTGCCCATTGAAGACGTGGCCGGGACAGTGAAAGAGTTGATTCAGCAAGGCAAGGTCAAACACTTCGGACTGTCCGAAGCCGGGGCGCAAACCATCCGCCGCGCGCACGCCGTCCAGCCGGTCACTGCGCTCCAAAGCGAATACTCGCTCTGGTGGAGAGAGCCGGAAGCGGAAGTGTTGCCGACCCTGGAAGAACTCGGAATCGGATTCGTTCCTTTCAGTCCCTTGGGTAAAGGCTTTCTCACGGGAAAGATCAGCGAGGAAACGAAATTCGACAGCACCGATTTCCGCAATCAGGTTCCCCGTTTTAGCGCGGAGAATCGCAAGGCAAACCAGGTACTGGTCGATCTGATCGGCAGATTTGCGGAACAGAAAAAAATAACCCCCGCCCAGGTCGCGCTGGCCTGGCTCCTGGCCCAGAAACCATGGATTGTCCCGATTCCCGGCACCACGAAGCCGCATCGCTTGCGCGAGAACATCGGAGGCGCTTCAGTTCAACTTGCGCCGGAAGACCTGCGTGAGCTCGAAAGCGCCGCATCAAAAATCACGGTGCAAGGCGCGCGCTACCCGGAAAACCTGCAGAAACGGGTTGGCCGCTGAAGCTGAAGCCGGAGAACGGTGCAAACGAACATTCATTACGGCAAAATGAAACCGGCAGAGAACTGAAAAACAACAGGAGTGACTATGAGCACAAACGATCTGAGCAAGAGTGTGATTTTTCCCATTGGCGAAAAACTAGAGAGCAGTAATTTTGACGGAACGGTCTGGCTCAACATGCTGACGCCTTTCGGCTCGGCCCTGCCCATCGGGAATGTGACCTTTGAGCCGGGATGCCGCAACAGTTGGCACACACACGCGGGGGGACAGATTCTGCTGGTGACGGGCGGCAGGGGCTATTATCAGGAATGGGGCAAGCCGGCGCAGGAGCTCCACCCCGGCGATGTCGTCAATATCCCTGCCGATGTGAAGCACTGGCATGGCGCTGCCAAGGATAGCTGGTTTGTCCACCTTGCCATCGAAGTCCATCCCGAAAAGGGTCCGGCAACCTGGCTGGAGCCGGTGTCGGAAGACGATTACAACACATTGAAATAATAGGGCCGTAGATTGTGACCGAGAACATAACAAAAAAACAGCCTGAAGATGTCGGGCATCAACGGGATTCTGATACGTCCGGCATATCAGGGGCTTCAATGCCTACTCCGCACCATCCAAAAACACAAGAGGGTGACGGCGCTTCGGCGCCGGACACCCCGGGTTGGCGCGTGCTGGCGGTCCTCAGCATGCTGATGGGCTTTGCGTCGATTTCGACCGATCTTTATCTGCCCGCCATGCCCATGATGAGCCATTCTCTTCACGCAAATGAGGGGTTGGTCGACCTGACGATCTCCGCCTATCTCATCGGTTTCAGTTTGGGGCAGCTTCTGTGGGGACCGATCAGCGACAGATATGGGCGCCGGTCCTCGGTGGCGATCGGACTGGTTCTGTTCGTGATCGGCTCGGCCGGTTGCGCTCTCTCGGGAAGCGCACTGGCCATGATCGGTTGGCGTGTTGTGCAGGCCCTTGGCGCCTGTGCCAGCGTGGCATTGTCACGGGCCATGGTGAGAGATCTCTATGAGGGGGCCCGTGCGGCGCAGATGTTGTCGATACTGATAACGGTGATGGGGATTGCTCCTCTCGTCGGACCGCTGGCGGGCGGGCAGGTCGTCGCTCTTGCCGGATGGCGCGCCATTTTCTGGACGCTGGTCGGCATCGGTATCGCGACACTCGTGGCGTTGTTCACGATTCCCGAAACGTTGCCCGCTACGCGGCGCAACCAGGAATCGCTTGGCCGCGCCATGGCCCGTTACGGCGAGCTTTTGCGTGACCGCCGCCTGCTGGGCTATGCGGGTACGGGTGGTTTCTTCTACGCCGGCATGTTCGCTTATATCGCGGGTACGCCGTTTGCCTACATCACCTGCTACCATGTGCCGGAACAGCTTTACGGCCTGCTGTTCGGTCTCGGCATCCTCGGCATCATGGCCTCCAACCTTGTGAATTCCTACCTGGTTTCACGGTTCGTCTATGACCGGATGCTTCTGGCCGGCACCATCATCGCCGCGTTCTCCGCCATCATGGTGGCACTGTTTGCCCGCACCGGCTGGGGCGGGCTCTGGGGGTTGGTCGTTCCTCTGCTCGTGTTTGTCTCCGCGACCGGTTTCATCGTCGCCAACTCGATCACCGGTGCATTGGACAACTTTCCGGAACGTGCCGGCGCCGTGTCCGCGCTGATCGGTGCGATTCAGTACGGCAGCGGCATCATAGGCTCCGGTTTGGTCGGCATCTTCGCCAACGGCACGCCGTGGCCGATGGGTTGGGTGATTGCGCTTTGCGGGATCGGCAGCTTGCTTTCCATGCGGCTGCTCTTCCCGGTGCCCGGGCTTTCCGGGGTACGGTACATGCCGGCGCGCCTTATCTGCGATGAAGAAGACAAAACAGAGGCGTATGGATCACTTTGAAAGAACAAAGTCAGGCAGGAGATCCGGCGTGCCTGAACGACTGTAGCTGATAACGCGGGCAAGCAGCGGCTTTGGCCGCCACATCACCGGGCAACATCTGGCTGTAGGGGGCGCCATCAGACCAGGGCTGCTTAACACGAACATCAAAACAAGGAGAAAACCCATGTTCAAAGCAAAAGCATATTCCGCCGCCAGTGCCACATCGCCGCTGGCCGCCAGCACAATCCCGCGACGCGATACGACGGAACGCGACGTGCAGATCGAAATCCTCTTCTGCGGCGTCTGCCACTCCGATCTTCACCACGCCCGCGACGAGTGGCACAGCATCATGCCCACGGTCTACCCCTGCGTGCCGGGGCACGAGATCGTCGGCCGGATCACCAAGGTCGGTTCCGCGGTCACGAAGTTCAAACCGGGCGACCTTGCGGGCGTCGGCTGCCTGGTCGATTCAGACCACACCTGTCCCAATTGCCAGGATGGCCTGGAACAATTGTGCCCGAACCAGACCCTCACCTACGGTTCCCCGGACAAACACCTGGGCGGGGTTACCTATGGCGGCTACTCCGACAGCATCGTCGTCGATGAACGCTTCGCTCTGCGCGTTCCCGCCAACCTCGACCTTGCCGGGGTCGCACCGCTGCTCTGCGCCGGGATCACGACGTACTCGCCCATGCGCCGCTGGGGCAACCTCGCAGGCAAGAAGGTCGGCGTGGTCGGCCTGGGCGGGCTGGGTCACATGGGTGTCAAGTTTGCCCATGCCTTCGGAGCCCACGTCGTGGTCTTCACCACCTCACCCGGCAAGAAAGAGGATGCGCTCCGCTTGGGCGCGGATGAAGTCATTATCTCCACCAACCCTGAAGAGATGAAGCAACACGCGGGCACGTTCAACTTCATCCTCGACACCATCGCCGCCGATCACGACATCAACGCCTATATCACCATGCTTGGCCGCGACGGCAACATCACCCTCGTCGGCGCGCCGGAGAAGCCGCTCGCCGTCTCCGCCTTTGCATTGCTGTTCGGGCGCCGCAGCCTCTCCGGGTCCATCATCGGCGGCATCGCCGAGACCCAGGAGATGCTCGACTTCTGTGGCTCGCACAACATCACCTCTGATGTGGAAGTCATTCCCATTCAGAGGATCAACGAAGCGTATGAAAGGCTGCTCAAGTCCGATGTGAAGTACCGCTTCTCCATCGACATGGCGTCTTTGAAATCGGAATGACCGCCGGACGATGCGGGAGCGCCATCCGGCTGGCGCCGCAGCCGGGTCACGGCAGAAGGGAAGGTGGGAGCATATGACGAAGAAACTTGGTTTTGGCTGCATGAGGTTGCCGCTCCTGGACAAGGATGACCAAACGGCTGTCGACGGGGACGCATTCAACAGGCTCGTGGATACCTTTCTGGAAAAGGGGTTCAATTATTTCGATACGGCGCTGTCCTATCACGGCTTCAAGAGCGAAGCATTCGTCAGAGAGGCGCTGGTCAAGCGGCACCGGAGGGATGAGTTCCTCCTGGCCACGAAGCTGCCGCCCAGAATGTTGCAGGAAAAGGAGGATCACGAGCGGATTTTCAGCGAGCAACTGGCAAAGTGCGGCGTCGAATTCTTCGACTACTACCTGCTGCACAACATCGGCGTCAGCGCCTACCGGCAGGCCTGCCGCTACGGCTCCTTCGGTTTTGTCCGGAGAAAAAAAGAGGAGGGGCGCATCGGGAAGGTGGGCATCTCCTTCCATGACACGCCGGAGTTGCTTGATGAAATACTGACGGCACACCCGGAACTGGATTTCGTCCAACTGCAGATCAACTACATCGACTGGGAGAACCCCGGCATCCAGTCCCGCAGGTGCTACGAGGTCGCCCGCAAGCACCGTATGCCGATCATCGTCATGGAGCCCTGCAAGGGCGGGAACCTCGCCGTGGTTCCCGCACCTGCGGAAGAGCTGATGAAATCGTACAACCCGGACGCATCCGTCCCGTCATGGGCCATGCGGTTTGCGGCAAGCCTGGAAGGCGTGATCATGGTGCTCAGCGGCATGGGCACCATGGAGCAACTGCTCGACAATACGTCGTACATGACGGACTTCAAGCCGCTTTGCGCAGAGGAGTACCGGATCATTGACCAGGTGACCGGCATCATCAACGCAGACACGGCCATTCCCTGTACAACCTGCCAGTACTGTGTCGACAAATGCCCGAAAAACATACCGATCCCGAATTATTTCGCGCTCTACAACAGCTCGAAACGCGCCGTGACCGACAACATTTCAAGCCAGTTCGTCTATTACCTGAATCTGGCATCGAACCACGGCAAGGCCGGTGACTGCATCGGCTGCCGGAAATGCGAAGAAGCCTGTCCGCAGCATATCGAGATTGCACAACTCATGAAGGCTGTAGCGGAGATATTCGACAACGGGCCGGGACTGCCGACCAAGTAGTCGTGCCGGCACTCCCGGATATAAACACACTGAAAAAGGATTGCACATGCCAGAGGATAAGAAATACCGGAGCCTTCTCCGGGATCTACAGCAGATGGGCAAAGTCGTTGTGGCCTTCTCGGGCGGCGTTGACAGCACCTTCCTGCTTCATGCCGCCCGCGAGGCTTTGGGAACGAATGTTTTGGCCGTGACCCTGGCGACCCCGTACATCCCCCGGAGCGAGCTTGCAGAAGCCAAGGCCCTGGCGGACTCCCTCGGGGTTCGCCACCGGGTGGTCGTCGAACCTTTCCCGGAGGCTATCCGGAACAATCCGCCGGATCACTGTTACCTCTGCAAGCACCACCTCTTTTCGGCTCTGCTGGCGATGGCGGCCGAGGAGAGGATCGACCATGTCCTGGAGGGGACCAATTCCGACGACCTGCAGGACTTTCGCCCTGGTCTCCGGGCTCTTCGGGAGCTCGGGGTCGAGAGCCCGCTTTTGAAGGCGGGCCTGGCCAAGGACGATATCCGCCGCCTGTCCAGAAGTCTCGGACTTTCGGTATGGGACAAACCGGCCAAGGCTTGCCTTCTGTCAAGAATTCCCGTTGACACACGGGTGGAGGACGCGGAGTTGCGCCGCATCGAAGAGGGGGAAGAGTTCCTGGCCCGGATCGGGTTTCCTTCGGTCCGGCTCCGGAGTCATGGCGAGATCGCCCGGATCGAAGTGCCCTTGGAAGAAATCACCGCCCTGATTGCCGCCGCCCGGCAGCACGGCGTCGACGACAGGCTGAAAGCTCTGGGATACCGCCATGTGACCGTCGATCTGGCCGGCTACCGCAGGGGAAGCCTGAACCGGGGGCCGGACACGGCAAGCTGACAAGCCCATGCCCGGTTGTCTGCGACCTTCCCCTCAAAACCGGACGATCGGGCAAGAAATCAAGAGAGTTAGGCTATCAGCCTTCGCTCTTTCAAGAGTAGTATCGGCTACGGTTAGTGTCGGGTCACATCCGACATATGTCGGCAGCGCAAATTGAAAACCGGGTATCAAGAAAGCATTCAATCCCCAAGGAGGCGTTACATGGCAAACAACATTTCACGTCGAAATTTCCTGCAGACAGGCGCCGTTGCACTGGGAACCGTAGCCGTAAGCCGATTTGGCGGCATAAGCAGCGTTTTTGCCGCGCAGCAGGAACAGTCCCCAGTCTTTTTCACAAAAGACATCAGTGCCGCCGGGCTGCTGCAGATCTATTCCAAGATCAATCAGGGCATAACCGGCAAAGTCGGGATCAAGGTACACACCGGCGAGCCGCACGGCCCCAACATACTGCCGCGGGACATGGTGAAGGCCCTGCAGCAGCGTATTGCCAACAGCAACCTGGTTGAAACCAACACCCTGTACAAGGGCAAGAGGCAGACTACGGCGGATCATCGCGAAACCATCAGGATCAATGGCTGGGATTTCTGCCCGGTGGACATCATGGACGAGGATGGGGCAGTGATGATCCCCGTTAAAGGCGGGAAGCATTTCAAGGAAATGTCGGTAGGCAAGCACATGCTTGCATACGACTCGATGGTCGTGCTGACCCATTTCAAAGGGCACGCCATGGGCGGCTTCGGCGGTTCGCTGAAGAATATCGCCATAGGTTGCGCGGACGGGCCCATAGGAAAGAAAATGGTCCATGCCGCCCCGGATAATGAAAATTACGCGGCCTGGCTTCAAGGAGAACCCTTCCAGGAAAATATGGTGGAGTCGGCCAAAGCCACCATAGACCACTTCGGGAAGAGGATCGTCTACATAAATGTGCTGCGCAATATGTCCGTAGACTGCGACTGCGCCGGCACCAAGGCAGCTCCGGTCAAGGCGCGCAATCTGGGCATCCTGGCTTCCACCGATCTTTTGGCCGTAGACCAGGCTTCCATCGACATGGTGTATAAGCTGCCCGAAGCGGAACTTCACGACCTTAAGGAACGCATTGAATCCCGCAAGGGCCTGCGCCAGCTGTCGTACATGAAAGAGATGAAAATGGGCAATGATCGGTACGAGTTGATTACGCTGTAAGGACAAGAGGCGATATGGACCACGGTATTCTTTTTGACCATTCCCGCACCGCGCGAATCGGTCTGCCGGAAACGGTTTTCTGCGAAGGAAAGCCTTTTGAGGCGTTAGTAGAACTTCTTTCCCGCTTCGGCAACGGCTCCGGGCATCCGATCCTGTTCACGCGGCTTGCCCCGGAGGTCTTCGCTCAAGCGCCCGAAGCGATCCGTACGGGCTATGACTATCATCCTCTATCCCGCACGGCTTTTGGGGACACGCTTCCGCCAAAGGCCACGGGGAAGGTTGCCGTAGTCTCCGCAGGAACGTCGGACAGCTTTGTGGCCTGGGAAGCGGCACGCACGTTGGCCTATCTGGGCATTGAACACAAAATTTTCGAGGATTGCGGCGTCGCGGGACTATGGCGGCTTGCGGAGCGTTTGGAAGAAATCAATACCTTTGATGCGCTCATTGTGGTGGCCGGGCTGGACGCCGCCCTGACGAGCGTGATGGGGGGGCTCACGCCCAAGCCGATTTTCGGCGTCCCGACCTCCGCGGGGTACGGCGTGGCCCAGGGCGGCAAGGCCGCGTTGGCGAGCATGCTCTCCAGTTGCGCTCCCGGCGTCGCAATCATGAATATCGACAATGGCTACGGTGCCGCTTGCGCCGCAGCGAGGGTGGTCAACGGATTATGAACGGCACGAAAGAAGAAAGCATACCTGAAGGGCACGACCATCATCATGGTCACGCACACCCCCATGAGCACGTGCCGTGGGAAAACGTAAAACAGAATGATCGGGTTCTGACCATACGGGCGCATTCGGGCCTGTCTGGAGATATCTTGCTCGCCGGACTATTGCGTATGACGGAAACCGGCGAGGCGGAAACGGACCGGCTGCTCTCCGCCATACTTCCCGAACTGTCCGGGACCGTGCGGCTGACCAAACGGCAGGTGAACCATATCGGCGGCTGGTTCGCGGAAGTCGCACTGCCGCATCAGCACGAACACCGGACACTTGCAGACATCGCCGCACTCATTGCCGCGAGTGGCATAGACGACGCGGCGAAACGCCTCGCCACGGATACCTTCACCCTGCTGGCAACGGCTGAGGCTGCCGTGCATGAGAAAAAAACGGAAGATATCCATTTCCACGAGGTCGGCGCCTTGGACAGCATTCTGGACATCTGCATGTCGTGCGAACTGTTTACCCGCCTTGCCCCTGCGCGCTTCGTGGTCAGTCCGCTGCCGCTGGCGGATGGAGGCGTCGCCTGCGCTCATGGCATCATCCCCGTTCCGGCTCCTGCCGTACTGGAACTCCTCGAGGGCATCCCCGTCCGTCCCTTCCCGGATGACGGCGAAACAATAACGCCGACGGCCGTGGCCCTGCTCCGCTGCCTCGGTGCGACCTTCGGGCCGTGGCCCGCCATGCGGGTGGAGAAGCGGGCTCTGGTCTATGGCACGCGGGTCTTTGCCAACGCGCCCAATGGGGCAATCTTCGCCTGCGGTTCGGGATACGATGGTTGATGCTCGCGGACTGCGCCGTGTCCGAGTGGTGTTGGATAATTGACAACACGAAGTAATTACGTTGATTTTACTGATAGATACAAGAAAGGTGATTCTGCGAAATGAATAAGAACGTTTTAGTCTTCTCCTCCAGCCCGCGGAGAGGGGGAAATTCCGATCTGCTGTGCGACCAATTTATGATGGGAGCGCAGGAGGCTGGGCATCACGCCGAAAAGATTTTTGTAAAAGACAAAAAGATCAATTACTGCACGGGATGCGGCACCTGTCTCAATGGGAAGAAGAGTTGTCCCCAGAAAGATGATATGGCCGAGCTCCTGGAGAAAATGATTGCGGCCGATGTGATCGTGATGGCAACCCCTGTTTACTTCTATACGATGTGTGCACAAATGAAAACCCTGATTGACAGGACCTGTTCCCGTTATACCGAGATCAACAACAAGGATTTTTATTTCATTGTCGCAGCTGCCGACGACAGCACGCAGGCAATGAAAAGAACCCTGGAAGGATTCAGAGGATTTACCTCGTGCCTTAACGGAGCAAAAGAAAAGGGGATTATTTACGGCGTTGGCGCCTGGAATATTGGTGACATTACCGAAAGCCAAGCCATGAAACAGGCCTATGAAATGGGTAAAAACGGATAAATGGGATCGTCGTATTGCCTGGTTTATCTTCGGCATCTCCCTCCTGCGGCGCCGTGGACGCGGGCTCCACAAGTAGCCCGCGTTTTTTCACGCAAACCCCGCCCTGAGCAGAGCCCGGAATGTGTCGCCATTTCTTGCGCGAAATCAGAATCCTCTTCATGACGTGCCTCCCGCATCATCGTTATCCCCCCGGAATGGAGCATCGGCAACGAGTGCCTCACCGTACGTTACGCGGACAACGGTCTTGACATTTAAACCACCTTGTGCCAAGCCTAGCAAGGCAGTAGAGCCATAAACGTCTGCTCGTATCTGCCACATCGAAAACAAAACAGTCAAAAGGAAACGTCGAACCATGAAAATTGCGGTTGTCGGGGCCGGGGCGGTCGGCCTCTATTACGGAAGTCTCTTGCAACGCGCCGGGCATGAGGTGCGCTTTTTACTGCGGCGGGATTATGACGCCATTACCAGGTCCGGCCTGACCGTCACGTCCCCGCGCGGCGATTTTCACCTTGAAGGGGTCCAGGGCTTTCGCGATCCCTGCGACATGGGAACCGCCGATCTGGTCCTGATTGCGCTCAAGGCCTTTGCCAACCAGCATCTGGTGGAGATGGTGCGGCCGCTGCTGGGGAGCGCCACGGCGCTGCTCACCGTTCAGAACGGTCTCGGCAACGAAGAACTGCTGGCAGACGCTTTTGGCGGCGACCGTGTGCTGGGCGGGGTGGCCATGATCGGTGTTACCCGTGGCGAACCGGGGGTCGTGAACCACATGGCGCTCGGCTCCATCCGGCTGGGGGAATTCAGCGGCGGACGTTCGTCGCGGAGTGAGCGATTGGCTGCCATGTTCGTCGATGCCGGCGTCACCTGCGAGGCGGTAGCCGACCTCCGGAAGATCCGCTGGGAAAAGCTGGTGTGGAATATCCCTTTCAACGGCCTGTGCGCCTTGACCAACCAGACCCCCGGCACGTTGTTGGCCAACCCCGCCACCCGTTGTCTGGTCGCGGAAATCATGGACGAGGTCATCGCCGGAGGCAACGCCCAGGGGCTGTCCGAACCGATCTCTCGGGAATACCGGGATGAGATGCTGACCAGCACGGTCCAGCATACCAGCGACTATCGCCCCAGCATGATGGTCGACCGGCTCGAGGGGCGCCCCCTGGAACTGGAGGCGATTTATCGGATTCCCCTGCGTTATGCGGCGCAACAGGGGGTGCCGATGGTGCGGGTCGGGATGCTCAACGCCTTGCTGGACCTTGGAGAGCCGGTGCACCCCTGACGCTTCGATCTTTTCCTTGACAGCGGCGAACAGCGAGGATAAAAATCTATATACTTAGTAGTTAAAAACGGGAGTCAGCACGAGTATTGGCCGGAAAACCGAGGCCAGGGGTGGCGGCCCCCGGCTTTTTTTTATCTTATGACATGGCAAAGAGGTAGCGACATGATCAGGAAAACAGCCCGATGAAACAGACCATTACATCATTATTCCCCTCTGAAGAGCGCATTCCCGCCCCCTACCGCATCGAAACGCCGATCCGGCAGGATTATTACCTGGTCGACGGCGAATTGCGCCGTTGGGATGGCCCCTTGCAGGAGGTCCTTTCGCCGGTCCGGGTTGCCGCAGAGGGAGGGGTTGTCCCGAAACGGGTAGGGGAGTCTCCCCTGCTCAGTGAGGGGGCGGTCCTGGAGATTCTTCAGGTGGCGGTGCGGGCCTATGACAACGGGAGGGGAACCTGGCCGACCATGTCGGTGGGGGAGCGCATCCAGTGTGTGCAGCGTTTTACGGACGCCATGCTGGGAAAGCGGGAGGAGATCGTCAAACTCCTCATGTGGGAGATCGGAAAGTCCCTGCAGGAGGCGAAGCGCGAGTTCGAACGGGCCGTTACCTATATCCACGACACCATCGAGGCCCTGAAGGAGTTGGACAGGGTTTCCTCCCGCTTTATCATTCAGCAGGGGATCATCGGTCAAATCCGCCGCGCCCCCCTGGGGGTCGTGCTCTGCATGGGGCCATACAATTTTCCGCTCTACGAGACCTTTACGACCCTCATCCCCGCATTGATCATGGGCAATACCATCCTGCTCAAACCGCCCCGCTTCGGCATTCTGCTCTTTCAGCCGCTGCTGGAGGCCATTCGCGACTCGTTTCCGCCGGGGGTCGTCAACACGGTCTACGGGGACGGCGAGGTGGTCGTGCCCCCGCTGCTTGCCTCGGGCAAGGTGGATGTGCTCGGTTTCATCGGCACCCACCGGGTTGCCGACGCGCTCCGCGCGATCCATCCCCGCCCCCATCGGCTGCGCTGCGTGCTCGGCCTGGACGCCAAGAACCCGGCGATCGTCCTGCCGGATGCCGATCTGGATCTTACGGTGGCCGAGTGCCTGCGGGGGAGTCTCACCTACAATGGCCAGCGCTGTACCGCGCTGAAGATCATGTTTGTGCACCGTTCCATTGCCGATGCCTTTGTGGAACGTCTGGCCGCAGGGATTGACGCCCTGAAATGCGGCATGCCGTGGGATGAAGGGGTAACGATCACGCCGCTTCCGGAACCGGAAAAACCGGGCTACCTGGAAGGGCTGGTGCGGGACGCCCAGGGATTCGGCGCACGGGTCGTGAACAGCGACGGCGGCACCAACGACGCTTCGTTCTTCTACCCTGCGCTGCTCTATCCGGTCGGCCCGGCCATGCGGGTTTATGACGAGGAACAGTTCGGCCCGGTCATCCCGGTCGTTCCCTACGACGATATCCGGGAACCGATCGATTACGTGGTCGCCTCGAATTACGGCCAGCAGGCCAGTATCTTCGGGCGTGATAGCGATCTGCTGGCTCAACTGGTGGACGCCCTGGTCAACCAGGTCTGCCGTATCAACATCAACAGCCAATGCCAGCGGAGTCCCGACTGTTTCCCCTTCAACGGCCGGAAAAACTCTGCCGAGGGGACCCAGTCCGTGGCCGACGCCCTGCGCATCTTTTCCATCAGGATCGTGGTTGCAGCACGGGAGTCCGAGGACAACCGGGAGATCATCACCGACATCGTCAAGGGGCGGAAATCCCACTTCCTCTCCACGGATTTCATGCTGTAAGGGGGCGATTAGGTAGTGCTGGGGGAGGGGTGGTAATCAGGGAATGTTCGTGGCCCTTTGTCCGGAAGGGGCACGCAAACACCTCTGTGAATCGTTTTGACTACGTCACGCTGTCGATCTTCAACAATACGGTTTCATTTATTTTTTCGGTTGATATCAATAGCCCGATTCGCGTCGGCTGCCCCGAATGCTCGCACTTGAGGTAGGCCGGTATCTCCCGGTGGCTGCTGCCGGAGTGAAAGGTGTCCCTGACCGCGATCCTGATGGCGCACCCGCTGCAATGTATCGTCTTGCCACACCCTTCCGGCGTCGCCGCATAGATGCATTCGAAAACGTCTCCACCGTGGCTGTTCTCGATTTCGGGCAGTTCCTTTTGGACGAAGGAGAGCGCCAGGGCATTTGCGCCGATCACCCTGACATCGTTATCGACCAGCAAAACGGGGATGTTCAGTGCGTCAAGGAAGGCCGTCAGATGTACTCCCTGGTCTGCAAAAAAAAGGTTGGCGCATTCCGGGCATATGCCATAGCTGACCGTAGGGCGCCGCTCATCGGAAGGGGCCGTTAGTCCAATCTCGCCATAACACCATGCACATATCTTTTTCATGCTTTCAAGTGTAGCAGATGTTGTATAAACAGCATGAAAATATATTTTATTTTTCCAATAAACTGCTGACGTCCTCGATCCTGAAAACCTGTCATGTTTGTAGGGTTTTGATCAAGGCGGCTGAAAAGTGAAAGTTATTCTAAGATTCTGCCGTGGGATTCAACGGCAGGTTCACTTCTTGTGAGAATAACAACTGGGGCGGGAAAGCCTCGGCTCCAAGTATCCTCACAATTTCCCTCATGCCCTCGGAAACATGGGAAAGTGTTTCCCTTGAAAGGGCTTCGAGCCCTTGAACCAACATCCCTTGTGCAACCTCAGGTGCCTGACCAACAACAATCCGCCCTTGTGCAGTCAGATTGATCTCTACCACTCGTCTGTCTTTCAGTGACCTCGTCCGTTGTACCAATCCTTTTGCTTCAAGACGATCCAGGATTCCCACAACCGTTGCCGGATGCAGGTACATCTGATGGGCCAGATCAGATACCTTTATAGGTGCGCTCTTGGCGGCTATTTTGATTGCCCAGAGTTGAGGTCCTGTTAACCCGGTTTCCTTTTCCGCGTTTTTTGAATACTCGTTTATTGCTTTTATGGACCGCCTCAAATTGTCGATTACTTCGGAAATTTCATCGGCTTTGCTTCCCATGCTATCTCCTCACCAAAAAAAAATATTGACAAAAATAGTTTGTAATGCAAATAATTTACCAAGCAAATAAATTGTATCACAAATAAAATGGACAATAAAATCATATTTATTAGCATCCCTTGTCCGAGCCAATCTCGGCAAGATTACCACGATAAGGAAACGGGCGTCTTGCAAACTTGCTGCTTTGGTGCGCGGAACAAAAGGTGTCACAGTAGTAACATCCCATAAACAAAGGAGAAAAGTATGAAGAGGATTGTTGCGTTTTGTGTTGTTTGGGCTTTAGGAACATTGGTCGTAGGTGGCTGCGCCAAGGAAAATGTGGTCAAAAAGGATGAAGCGATTGCTCCTTCCGCAACCACCAAAAAACAAGCGGATATTAAAGCAGAGAAGAGTGCTGCCATTGTCCCAGTGAAATCGGTTTCGGAAAACGCTGGGAAAGAGGTTACAAAAGCCGAGCCTCGAGCAAAGGAACAATTGGCAACAGAGCTCGAGAAGGTTTATTTTGATTTCGATTCTTATACCCTTTCCGGTGAGGCGCGTAAGGCGTTGACGAATAATGCCGACTACCTGCGCAGGAACACTGCCGCAAAACTGCGCATTGAGGGCAATTGCGACGAGCGCGGTTCTGCCGAATATAATATTGCCCTCGGCGAAAAACGGGCCAAGACGGCCATGAAATACCTCGTTACCATGGGGATACCCGCAGATCGTCTGGCAACCATCAGCTATGGCAAGGAGAAACCTGCGGACCCGGGCCATGATGAAGCAGCTTGGGCAAAAAACCGCCGTGACGACTTCACTGTCTTGTCGAAATAACCGCACGTAAGCCCCTCTGTCCGGTTTGAAGGTAAACCGGAGGAGGGGCCTCTCTCATTCCTGATGTTTACCATAAGATTCTATGCTGAGAAAATCTATTGAACAACTCACCCTGCTCGCCAGTGTCATCAAGTGGACCTGTTATGCATCCATAGTCGGGGTTTTGGTAGGAATCGGCACCGGCGTGTTTCTGCGAACACTCGCTTGGACATCCGGTCAGTTTGCCCGATATCCAAATTATTACCTGCTGCTCCCGGTAACACTGGTCGTGTGCAGTACGCTGGTCTCCAAGCTTGCTCCCGAAGCGGCCGGGCACGGGACCGAAAAGGTTATCGAAGCTGTCCATCAGAGGATGGGTAAAATCCCTCTCATGGTTGTTCCTGTGAAGTTGATTGCGACGGTTATCACCCTTGCCGGCGGCGGCTCTGCCGGGAAAGAGGGACCATGCGCCCAGATTGGTGCGGGACTTGCCTCGGCATTCGGCGGACTGCTGAGGCTCGAAGATGTTGACCGGCGCAAACTGGTAATCTGTGGTATCAGCGCAGGGTTTGCCACTGTTTTCGGCACACCGATAGCGGGTGCTCTTTTTGGCGTTGAGGTGCTGGTGCTCGGGCAGATGATGTATGACGTCCTGTTCCCATCATTTGTCGCCGGTATTATCGGTTTCCATGTGGCGTCCCTGCTTGGAGTCAGCTATCCGCACGTAGCGGCAAGGGTCATCCCCCCTGTGACCGGCTGGAGTTTTGCTGAAATGGTCATGCTGGGGATATGGTGCGGGCTGATTGCACTAGTCTTTATCGAATTCATGAAAGTCTGCAATCGCCTGTTTGAACGCCTACACTGGCCTCTCGCAGCGAAGGCCTTTCTGGGGGGCGGATTACTGGTACTCATCGGTAAGGGGATATCGACACGGTACCTAGGGCTTGGACTCGACACAATTGAGGCCGGGCTGAGAGGGGCGCTGTTGCCGGCTGCGGCATCATTTATGAAAGCCATTGCCACGGCCATAACCCTTGGCAGTGGTGGCAGCGGCGGGGTTGTTACACCAATCTTCTTCATCGGCACTGCCGCAGGTAATCTGTTTGCGAACCTTTTCCACGAACCGTTGATCGCAACGTTTTCCTCCATCGGTATGGTGGCGTTACTGGCGGGTGCGGCAAACACCCCGATTGCTGCATGCGTCATGGCCATGGAGCTGTTTGGCGCCGGTATCGCCCCCCATGCTGCCGTTGCCTGTATGGTAAGCTTCCTGATGGTTGGCTACCGTAGTATCTATCCAAGCCAGTTGCTCGGCATGCAAAAAAGTAATTCATTAACAGTGGAGACCGGCAAACCGCTTGCCGATTTCAAACGAGCTGTGCTCAATCACAGGGCAACATCATTCCTGGGCTTTATTGAAAAAGGAATTAAGAGGATACGTCGAGACAGTCAGTGACGGGTAAAAAGGTATGGCGTAGAGTCAAGAGAACAAACCGCTTCAACGAGTTCCTGTAGCCGCAGGAATTTATAGGTGTGGCTACATCGCGGTTTAAAGTTACATCCACAGAGAGGACGGGGTCACACATGATTTCGAAAAAATGGATCGTATCACCGGTTGCGCTGTTGCTGCTCGCACTCTCCCTGAGTTCCTGCGCCGGCGTAAAGACGCTCACGGCTGAGCGGCCGCGGGATGAAGCCTTCCGCACGGTGCTGAGAAGGGATGTCTCCACGCTCAACGTATCGGTAGCGGCGACAGCGGAGGAACTCGCCAGGGTTCTGAACCAGACGGTCCATAAGGAACTGTACCGGGGGGCGACCGGGACGGGAGGGCTGACTGCAGATGTGAGGCGCAACGGCCCGATCTCTGTCAGCGCCGCCAATAACTACCTGTATGTCACCCTGCCGATCGCCATGTCGCTTAACTACGGCATGTTCGGAACCCCAGCCATTCCCCTCACTTTGAAATTCAAGGCCACTGCCGGCATCACCCCCGACTGGCGACTGCATGCGGAGATCTACTACCAGGGGCTGAGCGATCTGATGGCCGAGGAGGTCGGCATCGGCCCCCTGTCGCTCAAGCCGCGCAGCATCGTGGAGGGGATTACCCAACCGATGCAGCGGATATTGTCCGACCTGGTCAACAAAAAGATCAATGAGCTGATTCCCTTGAAGGCTCAGGTTGCCAAGGTCTGGAACAGCGCCCGGCAGCCGGTTCTACTGGATAAAAGCCGCAGTATCTGGCTGAAGCTGACCCCCCGTGAGGTTGTTTTCTGCCCGTTGTCCACCCGGAACAATACGGTCAGATTGAGTGTGGGCATCAGCACGTTTGCCGAACTGGTGGTGGGCCCCGAACCGGCGACGCCGCCCCTGTCGCCCCTGCCCAGCCTCAAGCTGGTCAACACGTTCGACAGGACGTTCCGCATCGCCCTGAATGCCGATCTCTTCTACAAGGACCTGCGTGCTATCGCCACGCCGCTGCTGCGCAACAAACAATTCGATTCCGACGGCAAAAGCATCGTCATCAAGGATTTCGACCTGTATGGCAACGGGGACAAGCTCGTCATCAAGCTGGAGACCCAGGGGTCGCTGGACGGGGTGTTCTATCTGACCGCAAAGCCGGTCTACGATCCAAAGACCAACGTATTCTCCGTGGAGGATGTGGACTTTGACATGCAGACCCAAAGCCTGCTGCTCCAGTCGGCCGACTGGTTCCTGCACGGGACCATCAGGAGTGTGATTCAGGACAAGCTCAATATGAATCTGAACCGGCAGTTGGAGCAATTGCGCCAAGTGGCTGGAAAAGCGCTTGCCCGGGTGCCGTTGGTGGATCACGTGTTTTTGACGGGCGATATAAAGGACCTGAAGTTCAGCGATGTGATTATGCAGCAGGACAGAATATCCCTCCAGGTGTACACCGAGGGAGAATCAGCCATTCTTTTTCAATAGCTCTGGCCGGGGGCACCGGTTCGAAGCCCCCGCCCCCCCCCTCAGGAGAGCAGCCGGGTCAGTGCATCAGGATGAAGATGAAGCCCCAAGAGCCCGGCCAGCCCCATGACACCTCCGAATCCGGCGAAGAGCAGCGACAGGAAAAGCAACTTACGCTTTCCGGTCAAAGCGGTAATGGCCAGCATGGCCAGCGAGATGGAGAGGGCCGCGTCGGACAGGTCGAACTGGTCGTCCTTGAAGTTCAGGTCATCGTACTCCTTCTCGAACGCCTTCGATTTTTTCATGAGGGCATCTTCCTCAGTCTGGTAGCGTGCAATCGACTCCTGATAGCGCTTCTGCTGCGCCACCAGCACCACATTTCCCTTCCCCGCCGCCATGGCCTGAAGCGCTATGGTCTGGCTCAACCCCAGCTCGGCCACGTGATGCTTGATCTTCTTCGATTGGTATTCGTTCCAGGTGTCCACGGCATTTGATTTGGCCTGGAGCATGGCCTGAACGATGTTGTCGTCTTTAACCTTGGTGATGCCCATGAAGACGGAGACCAGGGCCACACTCACCGCCACCCAAGTGTTGAGCCGATTCTTTGTCTCTGCTGCGTCGAGGCTTTGCTGCATGTTATGCAATTCGGTCACGGGGTCTTCCTCCTGACAAAATATAGGGTCATGCCGTAACAGTATCCATTCCTGCCGTCGGCTGTCAATTACGATATCATCGGGGGGAACGCCGAAGAGCGGATGGTATAAGCTGAACAACGGGAAAATGTCCCATGCTGGCCAGGGAAAAGGAGGCTTTGGCACCGATAACGCCGATGCCGTCTGAGACGGATGATTGACATTGGGCGTATATAAACTACAGTTTTTATTGCAAGTCATTCCATGCCGTTAAGCAGAGGAGCCGCGTCATGATGGTCGCTATCATGACTCTCTCGGTGGTGTTTCAGTTTCTGGCGGCGTTCATGGCGTTCCGGCTGATACGGGTCAGCGGGGAAAAGGCCGCCTGGATGCTTGTCGCGAGCGGGCTGATCATCATGGGTGTTCGCCGTGCGGTCATGTTTGCCCATATCCTTGCCGGCTCTTCACGGTGGGACGTGACCGTGGAGATGCTGGGACTTGTCATCTCTATCCTGATGACCTGCGGGATCATCCTCATCAAGCCGCTGTTCCTGCGTTATAACCAGGCTCAGGAAGAATTGCGGCGGCAGCGGGCGGAGCTGGAACGTGTGAACAAAAATCAGGAGGAGCGGATTGCCGCTACGGTTGCCGAATTGCGCCGGAAGGACGAGGTGCTCATCCGGCAGAACCGCTTTGCCGCCATGGGAGAAATGATTACCAATATCGCCCATCAATGGCGCCAACCGCTCAACAATATCGGGCTCATTGTCCAGAACCTCAATCTTGGCTATCTGTCCGGTACATTGTCCCCGGAACAGTTTCGGGAAGATGTGGACAATGCGATGGCCACGATTGCAGGCATGTCGCAGAAGATAGACGACCTGCGCAATTTTTTCCTCAAGGATACGGTACCGCGGGGATTTCAGGTGGATACGGTGATCGCCCAGACCATAGGGCTTCTGGACGCCGCGCTCCGGCATGCCCGTATCCGTGTGGATGTGCGGGCTGAAACGGGGGTGACGCTTGTGGGCTACAAGAACGAATATGCCCGCGCCGTGCTGAATATCGTCAATAACGCCAGGGATGTCTTACTGGAGCGGGAGGTGGAGACGCCGCTCATCGCCATACGGATCTTCCGGGAAAGCGATCGGAGTGTGGTTACCGTGCGCGACAATGGGGGAGGTATCGACGAAGCGATCATCCCCAGGATATTCGACCCGTATTTCACCACCAAGGAGCCCAATAAAGGCACCGGCATCGGATTATATATGTCGAAGGTGATCATCGAGAACAGCATGGGAGGGAGCATCTCCGCACGGAACATCGACGGCGGCGCCGAGTTCAGGATAGCTGTCTAGTGTCCCCATCACCTTTTGCCTTGCCCTCGCTTCAGCGCGTCATGGCGACAGCCCGGATATTACTTCCAGCACGGCGTCCGCCCGATTGAGGGTGTACAGGTGCACACCCGGAGCACCGCCGGCCAGCAGCTCCTCCGTCTGCCTGCGGGCATGGGCCACCCCCAGCTTCTGCACCTCTGCCGCGCCTCCGCGCCGGTCCGCCTCTTCAAGCTGCGCCATAAAATCCGGCGGCATAACGGTGCCGCACAACGACACGATGCGTTTGATCACCTTCAGGCTGACTACCGGCAGGATGCCGGGAATGATCGGCTTGGTGATGCCGTGATCGCGGGCGTTGCGGACAAAATCGAAGTAGATCCGGTTGTCGAAGAAGAGTTGGGTGATGGCGAAGTCGGCGCCACGGCCCAGCTTGAGCTTGAGGTAGGCCAGGTCTGCCGCGGCGCTGGCGGCCTCGGGGTGCACCTCCGGGTAGGCGGCCACTCCCAGCCCCACATGGGGGTGAGAGGCGCGGATGAGGGCCACCAGGTCCGAGGCGTGCGTCAGGAGGCGGTTGGGAGATGAGTCTGGCGTGCTGTCCTGGGGCGGGTCGCCGCGCAGTGCCAGGACATTGTTCACCCCCGCCTGCGTCAGTTGGTCCAGAAACGTGCGCACGTCGTCCTCATGGGCCCCGATACAGGTCAGGTGGGCCATGGTTTCCATGCCATGCTTCTGTTTGAGCCGGCTGACGATCTCCAGGCTGTCCCCATGGGTGCTCCCCCCCGCGCCGTAGGTTACCGAGCAAAAGAGCGGATTCACCCCCTTCAGGCGGTCGACGGTGTGAAAAAAGGCAGGCCATTCCGAGCGCTCTTTTGGGGGGAAGAATTCCAGGGAGAGGAACGGTTTGCCCGGCAGTATGGTATCGATGATCTTCATGTGTAAGGTGGTGCTCCAATCGTAATATGGTTACAGAGTCGTTCAATCAACGGCGCAACTGGTGCGCCGGGGTGAAATAGCGGCGGTACCCCTGCATCAGGAGCAGGAAGGCGGTGGCCGCCACCCCGCCGGATACGGCGCACATGATGGCGATCTGGTAGCGGACGGCAACGGCCGGTTCCGTACCGGACAGGATCTGTCCGGTCATCATGCCGGGCAGGGAAACGATCCCCATGGCCGCCATGGTGTTGAGGGTCGGGATAAGGGCGGCGGAAAAGGCGTTGCGCAGGGCCGTCTCAACCGCTTGGCGGGGCGTTGCTCCCAGGCAGAGCGCCGTCTCGATCTCCTCGCGACGCTCCCCGATTTCGGCCTCCAGCCGCTCGGCCGCCAGGCTGGCTCCCTGCATGGAATTGCCGAGGATCATGCCGAACAGGGGGATCAGGTAGCGAGGCTCATACCAGGGCGAGTACCCCACCACCAGGGCGCAGAAGAAAAAGGTCACCCCCCCGCATCCGGCCAGGATCGAACTCCCCATCACCCGGTAGAAACCGGGCATCTTCCGTTTGGCCTGGGAACCGGCCACCTGCAGGGAAAAACCGGCCATGACGATCAGGATGGACGTCACCAAGAGCGGGGTCTTGACTGAGAATACCAGGTGGAGGATATAGCCGATAGCCAGAAGCTGCACGACCATCCGTAGGGCGGCCCAGCCGATTTTCCGCGCCTGTCCCAACCGCTGGAAACGGGAGAGCGCCATGGCGAACAGGATCAGGGCGAATGCCAGCAGGAGGTTGGAAAGCTCCAGGTTCACGAGTCCGCGGTTATCCATGCTCCCCCTCCCTTACCGGCTCTGCCAAAAACCGTATCAATTCGGCGCTTGCAGGCTTTGCCAGAACCTGTGCCGCCGGGCCCGCCTCCCTGATCCGCCCGGCCTCCAGGTAGATCAGGTCGTCGGCAACCTTGCCGGCCAGCCGCAGGTCGTGGGTCACCAGGATGGCCGCCATTCCCTGATGCCGGCAGATGTCCTGAAGGGCCGTAGCCAGCTGGTCGCCGGTCGGCCGGTCCAGGGCGCTGGTCGGCTCATCCAGCAACAGGACCCGGGGGGAGGTGATCACGGCACGGGCCAGGCTGGCCCGCTGCTGCTGGCCGATGGAGAGGCTCCGGGCATCCCGCTCCAGCAGGTCGGGAGCAAGACGGGCCAGTTCCAGGGTGCGTCTGACCTCCACGCTGTCGGCGTCCGGCACGGGTTCTCTACGGTAGGCCAGGGGGCGTTGCAGATTATGAAGCAGCGTGCCGGGAAACATGAACGGCCGTTGCAGCACCATGGCGACCCTGCGCCGCAGCAGCAGCGGGTCCATGCCGGCAATATCCTCGCCACCCAGCAGGATGCGACCTGTGGTCGGGTCGTCGAGGCGGTTGATCAGTCGGATCAGGGAACTTTTGCCTCCCCCGGAAGGCCCCACGATGGCGGTTATCCGCCCCTTGGCGGCCGAGAACGTTACTCCGCTCAGGATAACGGCTTCCCGCCCCTGCCCGTCGGCCCGCGTCAGGCCGACCCCCTCCGCCTGCACCATTGGCTGGCCGTCAAGCGGTACTATTTCTGCCATCCCCGTCATCGCTCCTTTCCTCGCCCGTTGTCGGAGGCGTCTCCGGCTGGTTTCCCGTATTCCCGCTCCCCATGGTGAGGCTGCCACTGGAACCTGCCCAGCGGGATCCGGCCGTGTCCGTCAAAGCTCACCCCTTCGCTTTCAAGGCGAAGCCGTTGCACCATATCCGCCGGGCTGCCGCCGGAGCGCGGGCTGATCTGCCCCCTGGCATTCACGACCCGATGCCACGGGACGGAGGGCCGGTCGTGGAGGGAGCTCAGGGCGTAACCCACGAGCCTGGCGCGGCCGGGCATACCTGCCAGACGGGCGACTTGCCCGTAGGTCGCCACACGCCCCTCGGGGATGAGCGACACAACAGAATAGATCTTTTGGTATGCGGTGCTGGGTGCCGGCATGGGAGTGCCCCATTTCCGCCGGCCGCAGACGGGCCGGCGGATGCAATTATTCAACTACAAAACCGCTATGGCAGGCAACTTAAAACATCCACTCCTTTTCTCACATCTTCACGCAAAACACAAACACCTGACGCAGTCCCGGCGGTTTTCCTCAACAAGGCTTCTCTGAAAATGCCCGGCAATCATGGCATTTAAAATCACATTTCGTCGCCGTCCCTTGTGCCGTCTGCCCCGGCGCAAACAGCTCTAACCGAACGTGCCGGAATAGGGTCGCTTTTTATTTTGTTTTTTTGTGCGTTTGTGGCTATATTTGCAGCGTGATGGACATAATCTCGCATAGGACTCACTTTGCAATGATAGGCAACGGAAGGGGAGGTGTCTTTTGAAAAGAGTGTGTGCATATACCGCCGTATCCCTGGTACTGGCATTCTCGGGCGCGGCGTTCGGGGCCGTATCGGCGGGGCAGTTCTCGGTTTCCCCCATGATCGGCGGCTACACCTATGATGGGGGACAGCATCTCGACACCGCCCCCGTGTACTCCCTCAGGGGCGGTTATAGCTTTACGGACCGCGTCGGCGTGGAAGCAGGACTGGATTACTCCATCACCTCCTCCCGGCTGAAGACGGACAAGGATGTCGCCATTTTCAAGTACGGCGTCGAAGGGCTGTACCATTTCATGCCGGACAAGAAGCTCGTGCCGTTCGTGGCCGCCGGGCTCGGGGGGTACAACATGTCGGGCCCCTCGGCCCTTGTTTCGAGAAAGACGATGGGCTTTATCGACTATGGCGGCGGTGTGAAATACTTCCTGTACGACCGGCTGGCGCTGCGGGCGGATGTGCGGCACGTCGTGGCCAATGCC